>JBDKJC010000017.1:0-13024 GCA_039796815.1 Cyanobacteriota bacterium
ACGAAAATTTCTGATAACGAAGTGTATTCTTTAGGATAATATCTTGAATAGTTCTGATACATTATCGATCCAACTAGCGACATTTAAAAAATGGGTTTAAGAATAGTCAAAAACTTTGACGCAACTTTCACTTTAGACTCCCAAGCCAAAGAAATTTTATTTAGTCTGTTGACTAATCAGACATTTACCGAACAAATTAGTCAAAGATTACAGGAAACTACGATTAAATTTACTGATTTGCTGTTTCAACCAGTACCCTATAGTCAACAGACACCAAAAGGGATGCCTAGAGAGTTTGAACAGTATCACAACAATAGCGAATACATCATAATCAACGTCCCACCTAACTTTATGTTTCAAGCCAAAATTTTTCAGCCTAGTCGCTTATGCGCTATCTACCGCAAAGTTAACTATAATTACTAAAAAAAATTACTAAAATTACGTGGCAACTTAATCTCTACACCTCTCCACCACAGCTTAGGTGGTGTTGGGCCACAAACGGCGATCGCCAATTATAGTCCCATTCAAGCCAGATAAATATGTCTACTCAAACCGAAACACCATCTCTAGCAAGTCTGGAATTTCAACCATATTTAACGACCGATGGCTATATCAAAGAAGATGTGGCGGGGAAAATTGGAGTTTATGCAATTTTTGCTCAAGATCGGTCTTTAGTCTATGTGGGATATTCTCGTGACGTATATTTAAGCCTCAAGCAACACTTAATCAGACAACCCCAGCATTGTCATTGGCTGAAGTTCCAAACGATCGCCCGTCCGAGTCGCACAGTTTTAGCAGAAATTGCCTCCGCTTGGATCGGCGAAAATGGTAAAATTCCTCCTGGTAATGATACGGAACAGCACCTTTGGACTGAACCAATTGATGCTAACCCTGCTATGACAGAGGAAGAAAAGGCACAGTATCAGCAGAGCGAAGAATCAAAGCAAATTAAAATACGAAAGCAGGTTGCCAGACGAGTAGAGGCTCAAATCCTTAAACAGTTAAGCGATCGCGGAGTCCAAATGGAAATTAGATTTAATCCCAAGCTCAAAGAAAAAGGTTTATTAGATCTTAAATGAGCTAATGGTCAGTGTTTAAGTTCGTCGTTATCTTTCGCCCGCTCTAAAATAGGAATAGTCGAGTTGTTTTTAGACCAATAGCCGTTCATCTCACGTAAATATGACAGCACTATTAAATAACCGCTATCGCATTATTAAGACTCTGGGCAGAGGAGGCTTTGGTGAGACTTATCTAACTCAAGATAATCACATGCCTTCAGGACGAAAGTGTGTTCTTAAGCAGCTAAAACCAATTGTTAAGCAGCCCAAAATGCCTCCCTGGATGAAAGAACGTTTTCAGCGCGAAGCAGCAATTTTGGAAGAGTTGGGCAATGGTAGCAGTCAAATTCCTCAGCTATATGCTTATTTTTCGGAAGACGATAAATTTTACCTAGTTCAGGAATGGATTGAAGGGTTAACTCTCAATCAATATTGGGAGCAAGAAGGTAATCTGCATCGTGATGAAGTGAGACAAATTCTCAAGCAGATTTTACCCGTTCTCGACTATGTTCACAGCCGTCGGATTATCCATCGAGATATTAAACCAGAAAATATTATTCTGCGTCAGGGCGATCTCCTACCGTTTTTGATTGATTTTGGTGCGGTTAAAGAGGCGATCGCCACCCAGGTTAACGATAATTCCAATAGTACCTACTCCGCTTCGATTGGTACTCCTGGCTATATGTCTTCGGAACAGGCAGCAGGTCGTCCGATTTATTCGAGCGATCTTTATAGTTTGGGCTTAACGGCAATTTTTTTGTTGACAGGATTAGCTCCCCATGAACTAGAAACCGACCCTCGTAATGGTGAAATTATCTGGCAGGAAAAGGCGGTTAATTTAGATCCTGAATTAGCTGAGATTATCGATCGCGCTGTTAAGTTTCATCCTCGCGATCGCTTTGCTACTGCTCAAGAAATGTTAGCTGCCCTCAATCAAAAAACCATCTCCAGTAAAACTAATCTTACAGGAGTCACTTTAAATGTTGCCCCCAATCGAGGTTCTGACAATCGGGAATTACTCACCAATGCGCATAACACCTTAGCATTTGAATCCAGTCCGCCAAAACGTCCCCAGAAAAAAAATAATTTTTTGACCACGGTAGGTTTATTTATCTTGGTCGCTACGGGGGTAGCAGCAGGAACATTTGCTGCGGGTTTTGTGGTAGTTTCTAATCTCTGGCGATCGCCTGGAGATACTCCCCCAACAGCAGAGGTCGAGACAGCAAACAGACAGCCCGATTTATTTTCTAATACGGAGGAAGCTGAAGCCGAAGCCGAAGCTAAGCTAAAAGCCGAAGCTGAAGCCGAAGCTGAAGCTAAATTAAAAGCCGAAGCCGAAGCTAAGTTAAAAGCCGAAGCCGAAGCCGAAGCTAAATTAAAAGCCGAAGCCGAAGCCGAAAAGCAAACTGAAATTGAACTCACAAAAGAGCCAAAAACTGAGGGAAAAGAACCAAAAACTCTAGCTAATGCTGATTTAGAACCGACAGATGAACTAAATATTCCCATCATCACCACTGGAACATTAGAAAGCCAACTCGTGAGTACTTTGGGTAAGCCAAATTCAGAAAGACAAGGCCTACAGGCAAATAGCAGAGTGCTAGTTTACTATGATGTAGTTCCCGATCGCGTTAATCTTAGTTATCAATCTGATGAGACAGGCAAGATTCGACAAACAGATGCGGCTCTCGATCAAGCTATTAGCTTAGGTGCAATGCAGCAAACTTTAGCCAAAATGCTCGGGGGGGATGCTCCTGCCGATATCAGAGATAAGTTACGCAGCGTCTACAATCGTGAAACCAGCTTCAGTTTTTTTGAGGTGGGTAATTTAGAAGGTAAAGTTCAGCGAGATGCTCAAGGTCGCATTATTATATCTGTGTGGGATCGAGAATATCAGCCGACTTAAAACAAACGATCGTCTCTTAGCTAGATATTTATACTGGACTTAAGTATAGTCTAAAAAATATTATGTCAAAAATTTATTAAGAATGAAGGACAGGACTGATTCCACCTCGAATATTAATTCAGATAATAATCCAGATAATAATCCAGATAATATCATCAAGCTGGAAAACGGCAAGGTCGATCTAGAGGAAGAATCCTTATCTCTAGTCAAATCAGAGTCACTAGAATCTCCTGGACTAAGGCGATCGCCAGTTCCTCCGAGAAATACTGGTCGTAGAATTAGTTTTTCCCAATCACAATTGATTTTAATTAGCCTCTTGTTGATGGGTTTAGGTCTCTGGTTTAGACTTTCCTGGTTGGGGTTAACGAGTGCGATCGCTGCTTTATGTCTTTCTCTAGGAGTCGTATTTGGCTCGGTTCGAGGCTGGGTGACTAAATTCCTCACAGTTCAAGAAAGAAGAAGCATCCTGGCTTTTATCGGCTTTGTTGGGGCGATCGCTGGGTTACTAAATTATTTAGGATTTTACAGTAACATTGGTAGTTGGCTGACTCAGTTTAAATACGATGAATTTGGCTCGTGGGCAGAATGGATCGGTGCTGTCGGACAAATTTTAATTGCGATGTTGGCGGTTTATGTCGCTTGGGCGCAATATGTTATTTCTAAGGATTTAACGATTCAGCAAAACCGAATTACCCAACAGCAAACTATTGATACCTACTTTCAGGGCATTTCTGACCTCACCTTAAATGAAGAAGGTTTATTAGAAGACTGGCCTCAAGAAAGAGCGATCGCCGAAGGTAGAACCGCCTCAATTGTTTCTAGTATTGATGAAAACGGGAAAGCTAAAGTTCTGCGTTTTCTGTCTCAATCCCGTTTATTGACTCCTCTCAAACGGGATAATCTGCTTGGTAGAGCCATCTTAGATGGTAGTGGTGGGTATTCTGAAGATCGCGCTCATGGTACTAGGGTAATCGATCTAGGAGTGATGTTGGCAGGAGCATATTTAGTCGGACAAGACCTCCGCTGGACAGACTTAAGTGAAGCTAACATGGTGAGAGCCAATCTTAGTCAATGCGACTTAATTAAAGCAAATTTAGCTCGTACTGTGTTGTATGAAGCAAATCTAGCTGGAGCAGATATTAAGGGCGCTCGCCTGTTTTATGGTTTACTGGAAACTGCTACCCCTCGTAGTATTACGGTACAGCCTGACTATGAAACAGGAAAACATACTGGTGTAGTTGTGGAAAAAGCTAATTTTTCAGGGATTAAGCGCCTGAGTGAAGAACAGCGTTATTATATCTGCTCTTGGTGCGGGGAAAAGTCTCGCTCAACTGTACCAGGGGGATGCGAAGGGATTCCCAATAAGTTAGGTCGATAGATATTTGCTTTGCGCCATTGAGCGCCATTAAATTACCAACGCCAAAATTTTAATTATTTCATCTTCACAAGTTTCTCAAGTTACTGATTTATAAGTTTATAAATTAGATCGCAAGAATTACTGGATTTGAGACCAATATTTTCGATGGTTTCCAGTAGATTGACGCTAACGGAGAAAAGAAATGAGAGCAGCAGACATAATAACCACCAACTTATTCGTATTTATAATCGATAGCTTGGCAAGTATGATAGAAGCGATCGCCTTAATGCAGGATAAAAGGCTTCGCCCTAGCTATTAGCTATCAGCTATTGGCTATTGGCTAGATCAAATATAGTCTTGAACTATGCCTTTAGGTAGACACCGCAAAGGCGGTGGGGTCTTATACTCAATTAAGCTTTTAGAAGTTAAACCAAGGCTAAAAGCTTTTTAATCAAAAAGTACGTTAATTATTTTAGATAATCCTATAAGCTCGACTTATATCTTCTTTAGCTCAAAAAAGACTTATTTTTTACTACATTAGATTTATATATACAATTTTTTTATTTAAATTTGTAACTAGCTTTTTTTAAAATTGACAAAAATTTTAATGAGATATAAAGGTTACGTTTTATTTTTTTAAAACTCAACAATTTTCTCTAATGGGTATTTAAAAGATTTTTTTGCGATCGCTATTGTTTACTTAGCTAATTTCTATAATAATTTTGACTGAAAAAAATTTAGATCTATCTTATTAAAATTACACATATATACTTCAATGAGTAGTGTGCATATTGTAGCATAAAAATTAAAAAACTGTAGCCAAAAACATCATTTTAAAATATGTTAAGAAAATTGAGAAAAACTTTCATAACTGCTCATCTTGAATAGAATTTAAACAGAGAAGCAAAGAGTTTTTATTTTCCTTACAAAATCAAATTCTCGCGAAATATAAAAATAATGTGCTTGACTCTAAAAAGCTCAAGTTACTAACCAGTTATGGTTGAGATCTAAAAATTGTTTTTGCAATTTAACCGTTCTTACTTGACTGTAATATTTCCAATTTCTTCTCTAGAAAACCTTTATATTTTTGATAAATTCAAGGAGAAAAAATCATGTCTAAGCTAATAATTTCCGATCTACCTTTTTTAGCAGAGTTAGATAACCAAGAATCGAAAGTTGCAGGTGCTGCTTCTGCAGGAGGAGCTGCTGCGGCTAACTATAGTGATGCGGTTGCTACCGTTGGTTCAACTACTGATGGAGACATTTATTCCAATGCAAATGGTAGTTACAGTAGCTATTATTCTGATGGCTCTTATTATAGTAGCTATTATTCTGGCCCATCAGCTAATACTTCTACTTCTGGTCGCTACTATTATTAAATAATTCGTTTAGTAATAGTTAGTGTCTAGGCTAACAGGTTAAGGGAGAAGTAACGAAAAAGACGAAATATTCCAGCTCGACTTTTCGTTTACTCCTCCGATGCTCCCAAACTCCTAAAGGAATTCAGGAATGCTGCTTTTATTGTACAACATTCCTGGTTTTCCTTAAGCGGGTAAGTAATACCTGAGATCAATGTTACGCGCTCTTACGCGTAAAATAAATCCTAATTTTGAAGAGGAAAATTCATGGCAAGATTAGTTATTGCTGATTTGTTTCTAGATGGAGACTTTTGTGAAGAATTAACCAGCAGCCAATTAGAGCAGAATGTTTGTGGTGGAGCAACTGGTGCTGGTTCTGTCAGTGCGGGACAATATTCTGAACAAGGTGGTGTTATCCAAGAGGATGCTGTCACCGCCACTGTGGCTTCTAGCGATAGTCAACCTTTTAAAATCGACCTTTCATATTCATTTGAACCTCGATTATCTGTTAGTGCTGGAGTTTATCGTATTTGAACATTGTTTCTTTGTTTCATTAAATGCGTTGTATCCTAGCAGTTCTTAAGCTGCTATGAGGAGTTGTTCAATAACAAATTTAATAATTTAATTTTCAAGTTGCTCTCTAAATTTGTGAGCAAAACAAAGAAGCTATTAAAGTGGACAACTCCCAAATTTCATTTCTCTACATTTAGTTTTCTACATTGAGTATTTAGGAGAAAAATTGATGATTATTGTTGATTTGCCTTGTCTGGCGATCGCTACTAATGGCGAAGAAATTATAGGCGGGAAAAATGATGACTACGACAACAAAGGTGCTGCTGTTGCCACTGCATATGCGGATGGTTCTGAAGCACTCACTGCTGCTGGGACATCGGTTTACATAGATCGTGGTGTTTCCAAAGTTGAGGGTTTTTCTCAAGCTCAGTCCTCCAACTAAAAACTAGGAAAAAGCAGATGAAATTACTAAAGAGCGATCGCTAATACTGTCCGCAGATAATTCCCAAATATTCAGTTTTTTAGGTATTTAGCCCATAAAATTGGATCTTCAGCACTTTCTCGCTTGGCGATCGCTCTTTGGATTATTGAGGGGTACAATGACATCCTTAATAAATTGAGGGCTTCCAATTACGGAAAAAAGTTAAAAGCGATCGTCAGCACTAAATAATTATTTTTATTAAGCCTAAATTTAAAAATAACAATATAACAATAGTGTAGGAATTGAAATCAATTAGAATAAATTTTAGTTTCACCAAGATTTATTTTAGATTTAGCCAATGGTCGCAGTACAGTCTCTAGTTTCTGAATTTACAATTGTTGGCAAGTTAGAAGATTTTGTGGTCAATTCCAAAGGTCGCGTCAAATCCTTATATCTATCTACCCCAGAAGCAGAATATACAGTTGAAGTGGCTAAGGAACAAACAAATGTTTTGAGTCAATATCTCCAACCTGGCTGCTATTTAAAAGTGGTAGGGATGCGCAAAAATAAACTGCATCAGGCGGAGATTAGTTATAAAGCTTATAGTATAGAATTGCTTGGGGAACAAGCAACTTGTAGTAATACCGTAACTAAAACTCTCAAATCGAAAGCCCAGATACTAGTCTGCCAAGGCTCAAGCTGCTGCCAGAAAGGAGGAGGAGCTACTTATGAATTGTTCAAGGCTGAATTACAAGCTCAAGGAAAGATCGAGGAAGTAGCAATTAAAGTCACTGGTTGTTTGAAACAATGTAAGCAAGCTCCCAATATAATTATGCCCAACAGAAATTGCTACTCTAATGTAAAACCCAAGCAAATATCACAGTTAATTGCTGAACATTTTTAGTAAAAGATGGTTGCAAATAGGGATTTTTTATTACAAAACTTTGCAACACTTGTACTACTAATCGCTATTGTTTTAATCTGACAGTTATTGCCTAATGAATTTCTTGCTATATGACTGTTTCTGCTCACCAAAAAGCCAAAGCCTTAAAACCTGGTAGTCGCCGTCCTGCAAAGGAACTCTGTAGCGAGTGCGGGCTTTGTGATACTTACTATATCCATTACGTCAAAGATGCTTGTGCTTTCCTCAATCAACAGATAGCGGAACTAGAAACAGTCGCCCACGGGCGTAGTCGAGATTTAGATAATGAAGACGATCTGTATTTTGGGGTTAGTCAAGAAATGATGGCAGCGCGAAAACAGCAGCCAATTGAGGGAGCGCAATGGACGGGAATTGTCAGCGCGATCGCCTGTGAAATGTTAGAACAGGGTCTAGTAGAAGGAGTTGTCTGTGTACAAAACACCGCTGAGGATCGCTTTCAACCTTTTCCTGTCATTGCCAGAACCCCTGCCGAGGTTTTAGCTGCTAAAGTCAATAAGCCGACTCTTTCCCCTAATCTCAATGTCTTAGAGCAGATTGAGCAGTCAGGGATGAAACGCCTTTTGGTCATTGGTGTTGGTTGTCAAATTCAAGCCCTAAGAGCCGTAGAGCAAGAACTAGGCTTGGAAAAGCTTTATATTTTAGGTACACCCTGTGTGGATAACGTGAGTCGTCAAGGTCTCCAAAAATTTCTCGATACTACTAGCAGATCCCCTGAAACAGTGGTGCATTACGAGTTTATGCAGGATTTTCGGATTCACTTCAAACATGAAGATGGCTCAATTGAAAAAGTACCATTTTTTGGCTTGAAAACAAATCAACTCAAAGATGTCTTCGCTCCTTCCTGTATGAGTTGCTTTGATTATGTCAATTCCCTGGCAGATCTAGTAGTGGGCTACATGGGTGCGCCCTTTGGCTGGCAGTGGATTGTGGTACGTAACGAGACAGGCAAAGCAATGTTAGATCTAGTTAGAGATCGGCTAGATACTCAACCAGTAATGTCAAAAGGCGATCGCCATCAGGCTGTACAACAAAGTATTCCTGCTTATGACAAGGGTGTAACTCTGCCCATGTGGGCTGCTAAATTAATGGGGGTGGTAATTGAGCAAATTGGCCCTAAAGGACTAGAGTATGCCCGTTTTTCGATTGATTCTCACTTTACCCGTAATTATCTCAATTTAAAACGCAACTATCCCCATAAATTAGAGCAGCATGTCCCTGAATACGCCAAAAAAATCGTCTCTCAGTATGATTTACCAGAGTAGAAGAAATAGAACAGTAGGGAATTGGGGCATTAGGGGATTGGGGATTAATCATCTCCCTAAATCCCTAAACGAGAAGTATTAGAGTATATCCTCAAGATACTGACTGATGAGGTCGTTTTAAATAGTTTTGGCCACAATCGGTTTTTCCCACCTGCTGAGGACTAACATCCTTCGCTCTCCAATAGTGAGTTACTAAACTTCGCCGAGTTCGCTGAGGATCGAGGATAGTTTTACCGCCATGATATAGCTGTCCATGCCAAATAAAAACATCCCCCGCTTTGCCAATAAAAGTTTCTGCTTGTAATCCACGCTGCTCAATTTCCGCTTCAATATAGGCTTTTGCTTGGGGCATTTCCGTATCGATCGCACTCAGGTTTCCATGGGAAAATTTGTAAGGAGGAATCTGATGACTTTTTGGATAATATTGCAAGGGTCCAGATTCAAGATGATAATCTTCTAAACAAATTGACGAGACTACCATTTTATTTTGAACGGGTGGTGGCATATAGTAAGTATCGAAATGATCGTCCTGTTGACTTCCTTTTTCAAAAGTTAGTGAATTAATGATCATTGGTGCGCCAGCTAAAAGCTCTTCCAAAATCAAACAGAGTCGCGAATCGAGACTGAGACTACGACAAGTGTTGGAGATGAGATAAAGATCGTTAAGTTTGTGACTAAGTGTACGTACTTCATCTGGCACATCTTTAAGTTTCATCCGTTTTCCTGCTAAAGGTCCTTGCAAAATATCTATAATCAGAGGGTTGTCATCAAATTGACGATTCTGCCAGATATCCTTTACTTCTAAGAGGAAAGCTGCTAATTGTTCTGGTTGAAAAAAGTTTTGTAAAATCAAAAAGCCGTTTTCCTGCCAAAAGTCTCTCTGGTAAGGGGTCAGCACTGGCGAAGCAAATTTGCGTTTTATGAGACTAATGATATTCATGGTAAATTCCTTGATAGCGCCATGTCCGTAGAAATATAACTCAATTTAGCTTTTTTCTCTAAGTAATTCATTAAAATAGCGAATCTTCTTGTCATGGGACAGATTAAGGAATACACTCCATACGAGGTAGCTATATCAGTTAATACATGGTCAGATCTTTTTTTAATAAGCAACAAAATAGTAATTTGCTCTGGTATCGAGAGCTACTGCTGGTATTGATTAGGCGCAGTCTTAAGCGGAGATATCGAGGTTCTTTTTTAGGGATTTACTGGTCGCTACTCAATCCTTTAGCCATGACTGGGTTATATGCGGCAATTTTTGGCACTGTGTTTGCAAAATACTACGATAACTCTACATTAAATTATTTATTAGCTGCTTTCACTGGCTTAGTAGTAATTAATTTTTTTACCGCCTCAACGATGATGGCTTTGAGTAGTGTTGTCGAAAATGGCGGCATGGTGAATAAAATTCGTTTGCCTCTAGCTATCTTCCCCCTCTCAGCCATTGGAGCCAATGTCTTTCAGCTGGCATTAGGCACTTTCCCTTTGCTCCTGATTGTTACTTTGGCTACTTCACATAGTTTAATTAACGCGATCGCTTTATTTTTGCCCGTCATCGGCTTGATTTTGCTCTGCACTGGGGTAGGTTTGTTGATGAGCGGACTCTATGTTTTCTTTCGGGATCTGCCTTATTTTTACGAACTGCTCACCTTTGTTCTGTTTATGGGATCGCCCATTTTCTATCCTGCCGAGATTATCCCCGCTACATTTAGGAGATTCTTGGTTTTCAACCCAATTGTGCCAATTATTGAAAGTATTCGTCAGATTAGTCTTTCGGGAGACCTCCCTAACTTGGCATTCATTGCCCAAAGCCTTCTTAGTGGTGTAATTTTGATGACTGTTGGTTTAGTGGTATTTTATCGTTGGCGTTCTCAGTTTATGGATTTATTGTAGACATAATGATACAAGAATCAATCAGATTAGATGGAGTTTCCCTCTGGCGCAGAACTCAGGAAGAATTTTCCTACGACCTCAAAAAAACAATCTTCTCCTTGTTTAACGGTCAATATCGGCAGCCAGCGAAAAAGAGGGTAATCGATCGCATTGATTTAACAATTAATTGTGGTGAGAAAATTGGCATTATTGGCGCTAATGGTTCGGGTAAATCCACTATGCTTAAGCTAATTGCTGGTATTTTGCAGCCTACTTCTGGAACAGTCAGAATCAAAGGTAAAGTTGCTCCTTTGATTGAATTGGGAGCGGGATTTGACCCAGAATTGACGGTAACCGATAATATTATTCTTTATGGAGTGATGCTGGGCTATTCTCAGCTCGAAATGAAGTCGAGAGCCAAAGATATTTTAGAATTTGCCGAGTTAAAAGACTACGCTTTCATTCCTGTCAAGGGGCTATCTTCTGGTATGACAGCTCGTTTAGGATTTGCGATCGCCACTGATGTTACCCCAAATATTCTGATCTTAGACGAAGTATTGTCCGTAGGAGATATTAGCTTTAAAAACAAGTGTCGCCAAAGAATGGATGAGTTTTGGCAAGATGATGTCACAATTTTGCTGGTTTCCCATTCAATGGAGATGATTTGTGACAATTGCCACAAAGTTATTTGGCTGGAACAGGGGCAAGTCAAAATGATAGGTAAAGCTCAAGATGTTGTGGATCAGTATCTTGATTGTGTTGCACCAAAAGCCACTCAGTAATCAGTATTTATGACAAGTCAACATTAACAGAGTACACTATATTATCGATCGCTTTTTTTAAGCTTTTAGCTCTGACGCGACCCTAAAGGGTTAGCTATCGCGTCAGCGAGTTCTTTAGTATAAGCTAATCCTCTAGGACAGCTTTTTAGTAATCAGTAATTAAATGGCTCAGTTGATAATTATCATTACAGGAAAGCTTGGTTCTGACTCTTCTTTAACAGCATCCTTGCTACAAAGTGCAGAAGGTGATACTAGCGATCGCCAAATGGATAAGAGTCCAGCCAATAGCCAGGATAATCAAGCGCTGTTGGATTTCCAGCAGCGTTACCCAGAACAATGTTTATTGCTAGAACTGACTCAAGTTATCCGTAATCCAGATCTCATGATTAATTTGATTAATCAGAAATGGGACTTGAAGTTGCAATCTCCACAGTCATTTTTTGATGAGCAACTGCCACAACCAACAAATCTGGCAAATAGATTGACAAAAAATACGACCACCACAAAATTCAACTATGAATCAAGATTTTTACAGGACTGCAAAGACCCTAGAAAAACAGACACCCCGATACAAGAAGATGAAGGTAAATTATCTCTCCTCCAGGAAAAGCTTACCAGCACTCAAATGCAACTTTTCAGTACTCAAGCACAAGTTGAAAATCTCGAAATGCTTCTTCAAGCCATCGAAAGTAGCAAGTTTTGGCGTTTGCGGTGTAAATGGTTTGAGTTTAAACATAGATTAGGTATTGTTGATGTCAATGCCATCTATCCAACAACCTTAGAACCATCATTTATTCATCAAACACTTTTGCTTAATCGCCACAGATTATTAGAATATGCTAAAAAATTGAAGCGCCATCTTCCCTATAAGCCTCAAATAAAAAAGGCGATCGACAAAACTAGGTCGAAGTTAGCCTATTATACTGCCCTCATTACTAACGAACCAAATATCAGTAATGATGCTCGATATCAAAAATGGCTGAGACAAAATTATCCTCGTCCCCAGGATTTTAATAGCATTAGAGTCCAAACCCTAGCATTAGCTTATCAACCTTTAATCAGTATTATTGTACCAGTTTATAATCCTGAAAAACAATTCTTGCATCAGGCGATCGCTTCTGTCGTAGAACAGATTTATCCTCATTGGGAACTCTGTTTGGTGGATGATTGCTCTAGTAAACCTTATGTCAAAACTATTTTAGAAGGCTATTGTCAAAAAGATCGACGAATTAAAGTAGTCTACCATCAGCAAAATCAACATATTTGTCGAGCTTCTAATACTGCTCTAGAAATTGCCACAGGAGAATATATTGCCTTGCTAGATCATGATGATCGACTAGCACCCCATGCTTTGAGTGAGATAGTCAAGCTTCTAAACCAACATCCTGAAGCCGATTTTATTTACTCTGATGAAGATAAGATCGATCGGCAAAACATTCACCAAGATCCCTTCTTTAAACCAGATTGGTGTCCTGATTCCATGTTGTCGCGCATGTATACTTGCCATCTGGGAGTTTATCGACGCTCCTTGGTACAGGAAGTAGGCGGCTTTCGA
>JBDKJC010000018.1:0-12705 GCA_039796815.1 Cyanobacteriota bacterium
AACTTTTCTTTAGCTCTTTGAGTATCTAAACAACGACGGGGCTGTCCATTAGGCTGATCGGTTTGCCAGACAATTTCTCCCGCAAAACCCATTAGCTCGCAAATAGTTTCCACCAAATCTTTGATCTTTACCTCATGATTCGTGCCTAAATTGACTGGAGCAGCTTCATCGTAGCTCTGAGTCGCCATGACAATACCCCGTGCAGCATCAGTCGAATAGAGAAACTCGCGAGTAGGACTACCATCACCCCAGGCGGGTAACTCTTTATCTCCTCGCTGCTGTGCCTCATGAACTTTGCGAATCAACGCAGGAATTACGTGGGAGCTACGGGGGTCAAAATTATCTTCAGGGCCATAAAGATTAACGGGCAAAAGATAAATACCGTTAAAACCGTATTGCTGTCGATAGGCTTCTAGTTGCACCAGCAAAGCTTTCTTAGCAATCCCATAGGGAGCATTAGTTTCTTCAGGATAACCATTCCACAGGTCATCTTCCTTAAACGGTACGGGCGTAAATTTAGGATAGGCGCAAATTGTGCCGACACAGACAAACTTGGACACCCCTTCTTGATAGGCAGCATGAATTAACTGTGTCCCCATCATCAAGTTGTCATAGAACAACTCAGCGGGCTTTTCTCGATTTAGACCAATGCCACCTACATGAGCAGCCAAATGAACCACAACGTCCTGTTGTTTAACTGCCTGTTGGCAATTTTCCCACTTACATAGGTCTAATTCCCGCGATCGCGGTGTACTAATTCTATCGATGCTCGCTCCAGCCTGACACAGTTGATGGACTACCTGCTTACCCAGAAAACCATTGCCACCAGTTACCAGGATATTTTTGTCTTGTAAACTTAACATTGCTAATTAAGATTTGAATAGGTAAATATTTTGAGTGATGTCTTACAGTCACCAATTAGCTTAAATTACCTTTAATAGCTTATAGCTAATTTAATCGACAATACTGGCAAAATTACGACGATTCAAAGTGCTATCAACCCCTTTACTACCGTCGGGAGTAGGCAAGTTAAGGTTGATTAAATCGGCATTAACCATTAATTTGACTAACTCTTCAAAGGTAACCGATGGCGACCAACCCAATTTTTCTTTAGCCTTAGTCGGATCGCCAATTAAAAGATCGACTTCCGCAGGACGCAGATAACGCGGGTCAAAAGCGACATAATCGTGCCAGTCTAGATTGACATGACCAAAGGCAATGTCCAGAAATTCTTTAATTTCGTAAGTTTCTCCTGTGGCCACAACATAATCATCGGGTTGTTCTTGCTGAAGCATCAGCCACATCGCTCTAACGTAATCTTTGGCGTAGCCCCAATCTCTTTTAGAATCTAAATTACCCAAGTAAAGTTTCTGTTGTGTGCCTTCGACGATTCGCGCTACAGCTCGAGTAATCTTACGAGTAACAAAGGTTTCACCACGGCGAGGAGATTCATGGTTAAATAAAATACCGTTACAGGCAAACAAATCGTAAGATTCGCGGTAATTAATCGTCTGCCAGTGAGCATAAACCTTCGCACAGGAATAAGGACTACGGGGATAGAAAGGAGTTGTTTCGGTTTGAGGGACTTCAATAACTTTACCAAACATTTCTGATGAGCCAGCCTGATAAAATCTCACTTCAATTCCAGTTCTTTGTTGATAGTCTCTAACCGCTTCTAGGATGCGTAAAGCACCCATCGCCACAGAGTCAACAGTATATTCGGGAGAATCGAAGCTGACGCGAACATGGGATTGTGCGCCCAAGTTGTAAATTTCTCTGGGCTTGACCTCTTCGAGAATTCTTCTGAGGGTAGTACCATCAGTCAAATCACCATAGTGTAGAAATAATTTTGCATCAGGACTGTGAGGATCGATATAGATATGGTCAAGGCGATCGGTATTGAAAGTAGAAGTCCGCCGAATAATGCCATGAACTTCATAACCTCGATCTAATAAAAATTCACTTAAATATGAACCATCTTGACCCGTAATACCAGTAATTAAAGCTACTTTCTGTTTATTCATTTTGTATAATTTACCTAAATAATTATTAATGTTTAATACTATATATATTCTATGGCTATTAGAATAGATCGGCAATAAAATACATCACAATACAATATTAATAGTCTGTATAAGTAGCTAATAATTGCCATGATCGATATAATTCAGGTTGCCAAATAAATAAATAAGATGTAATCAAATATTATTTAAGTAATTAAACTTACAAAACTCAATTAAGGCAAATTATCTTGTCAACAATTTAATCCAACAATTAATATTTAGTAAGCACCATTTTTACGGGGAAATAGCATTACACCAATAGTTTTAGAGATAATCCATAAATCCATTAGCCAATTATGCTTGTTAGCATAATAAACGTCAATTTGGACTCTTTTGGGATAAGGAATGTCATTTCTGCCTGAAACCTGCCATAGACCAGTAATTCCTGGTCTAACCTGAAGTACGATATTTATTTGACGACCGTATTTTGTTAACTCTTCTGGGACTAGTGGTCTTGGCCCGACTACACTCATTTCTCCCTTTAAAACATTCCAAAATTGAGGTAATTCATCCAGACTAGTCAAGCGCAAAAATTGACCCATCTTCGTAATTCGCGGGTCTTGTTTAAGCTTAAAGCTTGCTTGAAATTCTTGACGCATTTGTTCAGAATCTTGCATAATTGCTTCTAATGCTTCATCAGCATTATGAATCATAGTTCTAAATTTAATACAGTTGAAAGCTCGATGATTCTTGCCAATTCTCTTTTGGACATAAAATATTGGTCCTGGAGAATTTAAGGCAACTAAAATCACCAAAACCAAATACAAGGGAGAAAATATAGTTAATACTAAGGCGGCAAAAACTATATCAAATATTCGTTTGTAGAAATTTCCGTTTAAGATCGAGAAGGATAATCTCAATCGACGAGGATTGAATAAAGCTCGACCGCTTTTTCTAATTATTCCTTGTACTATTTTGACGGAAACAAGCTGGCTGTTTGCAGTCATCTTACTCCTTCATACATCACACCACACCGTTCAATGATAAATCGATTGAGCTTGAATTGGCTTAAATTTGCCAATTTTGAGGTTAACAGACTCTCTCTTTTCTAGGTTTTAAATGGCGATCGCCATTCTCGAGCGCAATCCTCAATATATTTTAGATAGGACTGCTTAAACACAGTTGGGCTAAATTTATGAGCCTGCAAGCGACAATTTTCTGGTTTAATTTGGGGTTGTAGCTGTTCAAAACTATTAACCGCAGCAATTAATGCTTCTGGCTGCTGAATATCAAACAATAAACCCGTCCCATCTTCAGGACACTGACGAATATCTTTAACTGTTTCCAAGGCTCCTCCTTTTCCATAGGCAATTACTGGTGTACCGCAGGCTTGCGCTTCAACTAAAGCAATTCCAAAATCTTCACAGGCTGCGTAAACAAAAGCTTTGGCTTTGGTTATATACTCCTGAACAACACGATCGCTTTGCCACCCCAAAACCTGAACATGAGATTCGGCTAGTTGACGTATTTCTGATAATTGTGAGCCTGCACCAATAATTACCAGGGGTTTTTTGAGTTGATTGAATGCTTTGACGATTAAACATATTTGTTTATAACTTACTAACCGAGAAATTGTCAGATAGAAATCAGCTTTATCTGGCTGAAAATTATATTTATCTATGTCAACTGGGGGATATATCACTTTGGCAGGGCGACGATAGCAACGCCAAATACGTCTAGCGGTGTGTTGGGAATTGGCAATAAAATAGTCCACTCGGTTGGCTGAAATAACATCCCACTCACGCATTCGATGCAGAATATAGCGAGCAATTAACCCTTGTATTCCTTTTCCTTGGCGATCGCCTTGGAGATAATCAAAGGTTAAATCCCAAGCATAACGCATTGGAGTATGGCAATAACAAATGTGTAGTTGATGGGGATTGGTTAAAACTCCCTTAGCTACAGCATGGGAAGAAGACAAGATGACATCATATTGATTGAGATTTAGTTGCTCGATCGCTATGGGTAATAAAGGTAAATATTTTTGCACACCATTACGAGCTTGAGGAAAATGCTGCAAAAAGGTAGTTGTGATTGCCCGCTGATAAAGATAGCTATCTGGATTGCTCGACTCAAAATCAATGAGAGCGTATAAATCGGCATCGATATGGTTTAAAATTTCTCGAACTACTAGCTCAGAACCTCCAGTCGCTTTGGGGGTCAACCATTCATGGACTAGGGCGTATTTTAATTCCACGGCTAGTTATCAGGGTTAGGGGGATTTGTTAGATGTGCAGTTTAAATGAATAACAGAATATCATTAATTTCCATGCTGTCAATTACCAATAAAGCTATTAGCTTCTTGGCGCATTCGCTCTTTGTTGGAAACCACGCCATTTGCTCCACTTGGGGAAACCCCAAGACCGCAATGGCTCAACAAGACCGCGATGCACCGCTTTTAGCCTTTAGCTTTTAGCTTGGCTGAGATTGCTTGGATAAAAGCGATCGCTCTTGGGGAGTCAAAATTAATGAAAAATATCTTAAAGCGAGCGAGATAGGCAAGTAGAACGACGTGAAATATTAATAAGCCCTTTATCTAGAACGAGTAATCAGTTGCCATGGTGTAACATTTCCCAAAACTTTTTTGTTTTCTAGTTTTGGGGCTGGTAATATATCGGAATTAATTAGTAAATAAACGGGTTGTGATGCTTGCCAAAGCTGCTCTAGTTGCTGATTGGACTGAGGAATTACGACGCGATCGCTATAAAAATCTAATGAGGGGCGAAAATAAGGATGGTTAGTATGTATGTTCTTTAAATAAGGGACTTGTGCTTGCAGCATAGTAGCTACAGGTTCGACGGGAAAATCGTTATTTAATTCCCATAGCCAATAACTTGAATTAAATAACAATAGTAGAGCGAGATAAAACCCTCCCGCTGTAACTAAAATAAACTGACGATTGCGTAGCCAGAGTAATACTGATGAGATGGTAAAGCTAATTCCTGCTACCAAGATAATTAGGGCTAGGTCAATTTGAGGTTCTGGAGCGATAAAAGCATAGTAGCCACTGCCCAAACAACAAACCAGAGCAATAAAACCTAGGAAGATCTGCTCAATGTAAGCTGACTGTTTTTTTTGCTCAATTTTTTGCCAAACCTTACCTAGACTGACACCGATCATTAAAGATAATGCTGGGTATACAGGAAAGACATACCAGGGTAATTTAGTTTTCATCAAAGAAATTGCCAACAGATAAACTCCTCCCCAAACCAGAGTAAGTTTTCCCCAGCTCAGATGACGATTTTTCCACGCCAATTTAACTCCAAAAGGTAGAAATATGAGCCAAGGAAGACTGTATTTGAGTATTTCTAGCAAATAGTACCAAAGAGGAGTATCAGGGGTGCTAACGGGCGACCAAATGCGTTTAAAAGTCTGATCCCCCAGACTAATGCCGAGAAATTGGGTTCCATAATGAAAATATTGGAGACCATACCAGGCGATCGCTGGCATTATTCCTAACAGAAAACCCAGCCATAAATAAGCATTGTGCAGTAGCTTAGGGCTATCCCAAGCTATAAAGAACAACATAATTCCTCCCAGCAAAACCCCCATCATGATGCCTTTAGTCAGACAGATCAGTCCGAGGGCAATTCCTCCACCGAGTAACCAAACATGATGTTTTTTGCCTCGCAGCAAGCACCAAATCCCCAAACAAAACCAGCAGGCGATCGCGCCATCGAGCATGGCTAAGCGACCATGACGGGCTACAGGTAGTAAAGTTAGATAGACTAAGGCGCTAAAAATTGCCGTAGACAGCTGAGGTAATAATTCTCTAGCAATTAAATACACCAGAGGAACAGAACAGGCGGATAAAAGAGCAGGAACGAGACGTGTACTCCATTCACTGACACCAAATAGTCTGTAACAAAGAGCGATCGACCAGTGAATCAAAGGCGGTTTATTCCAATAAGGATCGCCATAATTAATCGTGGGATAGAGCCAAGTTTGACTACCTGGTTCAGCCCGCCAAATATTACGGGCGACTCCCGCCGCAATTCCTTCATCCCAATCTCTTAAAGGCGACTCTCCTATCCCAGAGGTGTAGAGAATCAGCGCAGCTAAAAGCAAACAGATTACCCACAGACTATCTCTTTTAAATAACCTTGAATCTTCAACCGCCTCGTCTTTCATCCCTATTGTTAATTTCTGTTATCAAAAAGCTATTTACAAGCTTATAGCTTATAGCTTATAGCTTATAGCTTATAGCTTTATTCTGGATAGCCACTAACTGCGCTAGGGTAGCCACTCATGCTATCAGAATCACTATCTCTTCTTGAACCCAATAACTCTAAACGATCGACTTTAATAATCGGTCGCGATCGCAACCCTCCCGTATTACGATCTGTCCAGGTTTCAATTTTAAAAGAACCTTGCACCGCAATTTGTTTCCCTTTAGTTACATAATTTCCTGCTATCTCGGCAGTTTTACCCCATATTTCGAGATTAAACCAATCTGGCTGATCGCTATTGCGACTAAGGCGAGTGACGGCTAAAGGCAACGTACATTTAACTGAACCAGAATCAAAATATTTTACCTCTGGGTTCGCACCAGCACGACCTACTAAATTAACTACGTTAAGAGCCATGAGCTTGATATTTATAGTACTAAAGAACTAAGTTAAGATGTTTTAGTCTAGCAAATTATAACCAAGCACTACAAATTGCACAAAATTACTGGCTGAAGTCGAGAAAAATGTTACTCAAAATGTTACTCAAATCAACGCTAAAGTATAAGTCTGCCCTTGACTTGTTGCCGCGATCTTTGGCAGTCTGCAAAATTAAGATTATCTAATAAACCCTTAGTCATGACTTTAACCGTATACAATACCCTCACTCGCAATAAATCAGCGTTTCAGACCATTGAAGAGCATAAAGTGCGGATGTATTGCTGTGGTATGACTGTCTATGACTATTGCCATCTAGGTCATGCTCGAACTTGTTTAGTGTGGGATGTGGTGCGTCGCTATTTACAGTGGAGTGGCTACGAAGTTAACTACATTCAGAACTTTACTGATATTGACGACAAGATTCTCAAGCGCGCTAGCGAAGAAGGGACATCAATGGAGGCGGTTTCCGAAAAATATATCGCTGCCTACTTTGAAGATATGGAACGTTTAGGAGTAGGACAAGCAGATGCCTATCCTCGGGCAACTCATACCTTAGATGGTATCAAGCGGCTAGTAGCTGAACTGGAACAAAAAGGTTTTGCCTATCCTGCCGAAGGCGACGTTTACTATGCAGTGCAAAAGTTTCCCGACTATGGCAAACTGTCGGGGAGAAAATTAGAAGACATGCAGGCGGGTGCTAGCGGTAGAGTTGACGAAGATCTAGATCTAGATAGCAAAAAGCAGTATCCCTTCGATTTTGCCCTCTGGAAAGCTGCTAAAGAGGGTGAACCAGCTTGGGAGTCTCCTTGGGGAAATGGTCGTCCTGGCTGGCATATCGAGTGTTCGGCAATGGTGCGAGAAAGACTGGGAGAAACTATCGATCTTCATGTAGGTGGTGGAGATTTGACTTTTCCCCATCATGAAAACGAAATTGCCCAATCAGAAGCAGTAACAGGCAAACCTTTAGCTAACTATTGGCTACACAACGGCATGATTATTGTCGAAGGGAAAAAAATGTCTAAATCTTTAGGCAACTTTATTACGATCCGCGAATTGCTCGATAAATATGAACCAATGGCAGTACGCCTGTTTATCTTGCAGGCTCAATATCGTAAACCAGTAGACTTTACGGAAGAAGCTTTGACTACTGCTACGAATAGTTGGTCAACCCTGAAGGAAGGATTACTGTTTGGCGATCGCTATGGAAAACAATTAGGTTTTTCTGGAACAGATTTGTTAGATCGAGAACTAGTAAACAAATTTAAATCCGCCGTAGATGATGACTTTAATTTCGCTGGTGGATTAGCGGTGTTGTTTGAAATTGCCAAAAATCTAAGTAAAGAAGGTAATATTTTAATTCACGAAGGAACAATTAAAACTGATGTTCAAGAATTAGAGCAACAATGGCAAACTTTGACCAAATTAGCCACTGTTTTAGGTTTTGCAGCCAGTAATGATGAAGATAATAATAATTTAGGTTTAAGTGACTCAGAAATTGAGGATTTAGTACAGCAGCGTAATGAAGCGAGAAGCAATAAAGATTATGCCCAAAGCGATCGCCTTCGAGATCAATTACAAGCTCAAGGTATTACTTTAATTGATAAACCAGGGGGAATAACTATTTGGAATCGAGATTAAATTTTGCTATTTAGAAAAAGGCGATCTCTCTTACGATATGCTGGCTGGGAAAGAAGTTGGGGCTAAATGTGTCCGAGTTCTTTGGGGATATGGTAGCTCTATCGAACTAAAAGAAGCAGTGGCGGATATACTTGTTCAAAATACTCAACAAGTCTTTAATTATATTAGTATGCTTCATGATCTATAAAGATAAAAAAATACATTTTAATAGTAAGAAGAAAATAAAAATAACCAGTCGTAATTAAAAACTAAATTTTATGAGACAAACTATTAAAAAAATAAAAATTAGCGATATACCTAATGCAATTGAAAGTATGGGAATAGATCGAGAAACTACGATCAATCTGACTATTGAAACCTTTGAAGATGATTTACCGACAGTATTTGCCCAAATTGGTCAAAAGGCTCAACAAAAAGGACTAACCGATGAAATCTTAGCAGAATTACTAGCTGATGAATCGTGAATTAATAGTAATTGATACTAATATTTTTATTAGTGCTGCCTTAAGTCCTCAAGGAAAAGCATATCAAGCAGTAGTAAAAGCAATTAGCAAATTTGTTATTGCTCAAAGCCAAGCAACTTACGAAGAACTAACTGAGCGTATATATAAAAGTAAATTTGATAAATATATTAACGACAATGACAGACAAAAATTTATACACATCATCAAGAATAATAGTCAATTTATTAAAGTTAAATCTCAAATAAATATCTGTCGAGATTTCGATGACAACAAATTTTTAGAACTTGTTATAGACGCAAACGCAAAATATTTGCTTACGGGTGATAAAGATTTACTCACTTTAAAATCTTTGACAAGATACCAAAGTTTGATAGTCGATCTCAAAGAATTTTTAGAATTAAATTAATATGAAATAAGTATAAAGTTTAAACTAAGTTCAGCAAGGGTATTGCTAAAAATATTCCGCACCATTATGAGCGATTTAAATCCTCTTATCCAAGAATTTAATTTGACTGCCTTAGCAATTATTGGTTCAAGAGCTAGAGGCGATCGCGGAGAATTTTCCGACTTAGATCTTATTGGTGTTGGTCAAAAAGGAGAATTTCATAGCTTGACATATTTAGAGCAATTTACTGAGCTTCATATTTGCTCTGATATTACGATCTATAAGGAAAAGCCTAGCTGGTGGTATGCACTACAGGAGATGAAGATAGTCCTTGATGATGGTTCTCTAGCAAAACTATTCAAAATCTTACCGCAATGGTATTCTACCTATAAATCCGCTATTTTTGAGCTGGAAAAGAATCGTTATTGGCTTGAGTCTAGTAAACGCAAACTTCAAAATAGTCAGACTGAATTACAAATTAACTATGAAGTGACTACTAGTTTTTGGCAAATCTTATCAGGTATGTTTCTAATCCGCGATCTGCCTATTCCAGCTAATTCCGATATGTTTAGACTCGCACCCAAAGTTATTGGTGAAACCAGATTTACAGACTTATTAACAGGTAACTATTTACAGAAAAAAGCGATCGCCCTAGAACTTATTGCAGAAGTAATTTGTGTAGTTAAAAAATAAATGGCTGTAATTTTAAATCTTTAGATAGAAGCATTAGTGCAACTTTAATCGAGACAATCTAACTAGATTTAGTAAAGGGGCTTCGCCCCAGCTATTAGCTATTAGCTCTTAGCTAATTAGAAGAGGCTTTGAACCTTTCCTAATCCTAATTACAGACCACTAAAATTTGTTTTAGTGGGGCATTAAACCCAAAAAGCTAAAAGCTGAAAGCTAATAGCCAATAGCTTTTTTGGTAAGTAAAACTTAGCCAAAAATCAGGAGAAGAGATATTACTAGCCAACTATTCCCCAAGGTAGTTTCTAGGCAAGCATTGTCAATAGAAGCGATCGCCAAAGAAACCAAAAAAATAGCGGATTTTGCTGCTAGAAATGCTTCTACCCTAGATCGGCAAGGAATCTTTCCCGTCGAAGAATTTCAACAGATTGCTGCTGCTGGGTTATTAGCTGCCCCCTTAAGTCGTCGTTTAGGCGGATTGGGGTTGGGTTTTGAAACGGGTCAAACTGAAAAGTTATTGCTGCTGCTTCAAGAAATTGGACGTGGCAACTTAGTTATCGGACGTATATATGAAGGTCATGTTAATGCCCTGCAACTGATCCAAACCTTTGGGACACCAGAGCAAATAGAAGTATATGCTGCCGATGCGAGACAAAATAAAATATTTGGCGTGTGGAATGCCGAAGCAGAAGATGGAGTAGAAATTATTCCTTTAGATAATGGTAAATATCAGTTAAAAGGTAGCAAAACTTTTTGTACAGGCTGTGGTTATGTAGAACGTCCTTTTGTTAACGGTAAATTACCCGATGGCAGTTGGCAAATGTGTATTGTGCCGATGGATAAGGTTACCACGATAGTAGATCCTGACTGGTGGCAACCAGCGGGAATGCGGGCGACAGTGAGCTATAAGATCGATTTTACAGGCGTAGAAGTAGAACAGGAATCCTTACTTGCTCAACCAGGAGACTATTTTCGCCAACCTTGGTTAAGTGGTGGTGTAATTCGCTTTGCTGCGGTACAGCTTGGCGGTGCGTCAGCTTTGTTTGATGCCACTCGTCAATATTTACAGAAGCTAGAACGCTGTGGACATCCCCAGCAGCAGGAACGTTTGGGGAAAATGGCGATCGCCATTGAAAGCGGTAATCTGTGGCTAAAAGGTGCAGCGCAGTTAGTCGATAATTATGCTCCCGTGTTTGGTGGTTATCCAGATGATTCTCCAGCACAAGCTGCAAAACTAGTAGCGTATAGCAACATGGTGCGAACGGCGATAGAACAAATTTGTGTTGATACGATTCAATTGAGTCAACGCTCAATTGGTACTTTGGGCTTACTACCACCTGAACCCATGGAACGCATAATTAGAGACTTGAGTTTATATCTGCGCCAACCTGCTTTTGATGCTGCCCTTACTAGTGTAGGCAAATACGTTCTTACTGAAACAGCTGATGCCGATCGACTTTGGTCATTGTAAGGGCGAACAGCCGTTCGCCCCTACAAAAAAAATTAATTGCTTTGCCGAAGAACCCAATTTAAATAATCAAGAATAGCAAAATCATGACGTTCTTGATATCGTTCTTCCTCAGCATCTGGTTCTCCATTCTCGATCCGATCTTCAAGGTTTTGAACTGCATCTTGGAATACGTCGTGTAACCTCTGAACCTGTTGTTTAGGTAAAGTAATCATTATTTCAGAATCAAAAAATGATAACTCAGGGAAATCTTTTTCTAAACTCATTACTTTATATCTCTTGTTCAGAATTGAATAACTCAAGCCTATTCTACATAATTTTTTTTAAGTAATTTTATATGGCTAATGTAGTCAATCGAAAGTTGTTTAACTCTCCAGAGTCTTTACCACTTTTAGACATTAAAGCCCAGGTTAATCAAAATGCTTCTATTTTAATAGTTGCTCCTCATCCCGATGATGAAACCTTGGGGTGTGGTGGCGCGATCGCTTTACTACGTCAGTTAAATCTTTCAGTAGCAGTAACGGTGGTGAGTGATGGGACAAAATCTCATCCTAACTCGCTTGCTTATCCTTCTCCTAAATTAAAAAAATTACGAGAACAAGAAAGTCTTGCTGCTTTAGCTATTTTGGGAGTTGCACCCGAAGCGGTGACTTTTTTAAATCTGCCTGATGGTGAGGTAGATATTAGTAGTAAATCACAAGTAGCGATCGCCTCGATCGAGCAATACCTAAATAAACTAGCACCGTCGATCATTTTTCTGCCTTGGCGTAAAGATCCTCATCCAGATCATCGTGCTAGCTGGCAATTATTCACCGCAGCTAGGAAAAATCTAGCTATTCTTCCACGTATCATCGAATATCCGATCTGGGATTGGGATACTGAGCAAAGGGGTGATTTTGCTGATTCTATTAATGCTTGGCGCTTAGATATTACTGATGTACGGGAATTAAAACGTCAGGCGATCGCTCAGTATCGTTCGCAAATTAGCGATTTAATTAACGATGACCCCGAAGGTTTTCGCTTGAGCGCCGAAATGCTGCAAAACTTTACTCAACCTTGGGAAATATATTTAGAAGTTAAATTATGAACCAGCCTAAAGATTCGCTTCAGCCAAGTTATTTTGAAAATCTCTATCGCCAAAATTCCGATCCTTGGGATTTTGCAACTAGCGATTATGAAGCACAAAAATATCAGGCGACAATTAATGCTTTACCTCAACCGCGCTACCGAAATGCTCTAGAAGTAGGTGGTTCGATCGGCGTACTGACAGCTTTACTAGCTCAACGCTGTGACTCTTTACTCTCGATTGATGTATCAGAAATAGCCCAACAACAAGCGATCGCTCGTTGTCAAGATTTGCCCCAGGTACGCTTTAAAATTGCCCAAGTGCCAC
>JBDKJC010000019.1:0-12696 GCA_039796815.1 Cyanobacteriota bacterium
AGCTGTGGAGGAGTTACAATAGATGTGCTAAAAAAATACGTTCAAGACCAAGATTCTCCACCGTTAGATCCTGGCTAGCATTCATCCCGTCGCTGAAAGCGAGGGTCTTCTGCTAGAGGAAGATAAACCCCTAGTTTTTACTCAAGGCGCTCCCAAGGCTAAGTGTCGTCTTTTAGAGCAACCTAATCGCTGTTAAATTTCTATCTTCCAGACAACGTTAAAATTAAAGGGTGTAATATTAGCAATTATCAAGACTTAATGCT
This sequence comes from Cyanobacteriota bacterium, assembly GCA_039796815.1. Classification (GTDB taxonomy): domain Bacteria; phylum Cyanobacteriota; class Cyanobacteriia; order Cyanobacteriales; family Xenococcaceae; genus Waterburya. The sequence goes on from JBDKJC010000019.1 coordinate 264, forward strand.
AAATTCACGGTGTCAGCATTTTAATTTAATTATAGGAATTCAAGATGGTTGGTCAAACTTCTAATTCAGAAATGAACATTGCCAAGGAAGGGGAAGAGTTAATTAAAGAAAATTCTACTCATCAAGAAGTGATTGAAACTGTAATTTCTAGTCTCGATCAGGACAATACGGCGATGGTAAGTCACACGGATGAGGGTACTGTTTGGAAGTTTACCTATGGCAGCGTCGAAGTTTTTGTACAGCTGACTGGAGAAAGCGAAAATGATCTATTAACGGTTTGGTCAAGCTTATTGCGACTTCCTGCTCGTGATGAGCCTGGATTAATGCGTCGTTTGTTAGAAATGAATTGGACTGGCACTTTTGAAACCTGCTTTAGTATTCATGGTGACAAAGTAATGATCTCAGCACAACGTACCGTAGCGGATATGTATCCTGGAGAAATTTCTCGCTTAATTACTTTGGTGGCTAATCTTGCTGATGATAATGATGATCTGTTAAAAGAAGAATTTGGTGGCTCATAAATTTATAATTTATCCTGGAATGAAGTTATGTAGTTCAAATAATCTTACTTTACTGACAATTGCAGGGTAAATGTAAAGAAAAGTGCCAAAATATTAGTTAAGCTAATTAGTCTTGGCGACACTAGATAATATCCTTCTGGGTGCAACAGTCGAAATATCTTGAGTTTGAATTAATTTGAATTAAATGGAATTAGCAGCGAGAGCAAATCACGTATCGGCTTCTGTTACCTTAGCAATTTCTGCCAAAGCTAAAGAAATGAAGGCGAAGGGAATTGATGTTTGTAGCTTTAGTGCAGGAGAGCCAGATTTTCCCACCCCTAAACATATTTGTGAAGCTGCTAAAACTGCCATTGACGAAGGCAAAACTCGCTACGGTGCTGCTGCGGGAGAATTGAAATTAAGAGAAGCGATCGCGCTTAAGCTACGGCAAGATAATCATTTGCACTATAAACCAGAAAATATCATTGTGACCAATGGTGGTAAGTTTTCTTTATATAACCTGATGCAAGTCTCGATCGAGCAGGGAGACGAAGTAATTATTCCTGCTCCTTACTGGTTAAGCTATCCAGAAATGGTCAAGTTGGCTGATGGTACTCCCGTAATTGTTGATACCTTAGCTGAGAATAACTATAAAATTACCGCCGAGCAGTTAGATCGGGCAATTACTCCCAAAACCAAGCTGTTTATCTTGAATTCTCCTTCAAATCCGACGGGAATGGTCTATTCTCCTGCGGAAATTCGAGCTTTGGCCAAAGTAATTGTGGAACGAGATATTTTGGTTGTCTCCGATGAGATTTATGAGAAAATTATTTATGATGATGTCGAACATCTCAGTATTGGTTCAATCGATGAAGAGATATTTGCTCGCACGATTGTCAGCAGTGGTTTTGCCAAAAGTCATTCTATGACTGGGTGGCGCGTAGGATATACCGCAGCTCCCCTAGAAATTATTAAAGCAATGACAAAAATTCAAAGTCACAGCACTTCTAATGTTTGCACCTTTGCTCAATATGGGGCGATCGCTGCTTTAGAATCATCCCAAGCATGTGTGCAGGAAATGCTAACAGCCTTTGCTCAACGTCGCAACTATATGTATCAGGCGATTAACGATATTCCTCAGTTGAGTTGTCCTAAACCTGATGGTGCTTTTTATCTTTTTGTCGACATATCTCAAACAGGTAAACAATCTCTTGCCTTCTGCCAAGAGCTACTTGCAGCCAAACAGGTTGCTGTCATCCCAGGTATTGCCTTCGGTACAGATAATTGTATCCGCCTTTCCTACGCCACCGATCTTGAGACGATCGAGGAAGGGGTTAGAAGACTTGCAGAGTTTGTTAAGTGATAATTTGACTCAATAACCATAAGCATCTATATTCGTGATAAAAGTTTACCAATCTTTAACATATGATCGGTAACTTAAATAAAATGAGCAATTTTGCTTATAATCATGACAGGGTTTGTTACGTATCTTAGTTTTTTGTGTCAAGCCAAATTACACGAGCGTTTTATTACCAAAAATAATATTCATAATATCCACCATATTTCTTAAATATGCCAAGAATACTAGTAATTGACGACGATCCCGCAATCTCTGAATTAGTCTCGATCAACCTGGAGATGGCTGGTTATGACGTTAATCAGGCGGAAGACGGCATCAAAGGACAGGCTTTAGCAGTACAGCTACAGCCAGACTTAATTATGCTCGATTTAATGTTGCCTAAAGTTGACGGTTTTACAGTTTGTCAAAGGCTGCGTCGTGACGAACGCACGTCTGACATTCCAGTTTTAATGTTAACTGCTTTGGGACAAACTCAAGATAAGGTGGAAGGCTTTAATGCGGGTGCAGATGATTATCTAACTAAGCCTTTTGAAGTAGAGGAAATGTTAGCTAGGGTTAGAGCTTTGTTGCGTCGTACAGATCGCATTCCCCAAGCTGCCAAGCATTCTGAAATTCTCAATTTTGGACCTTTAACTCTAATTCCCGAGCGTTTTGAAGCGATTTGGTTTGAAAAAACAGTTAAACTAACTCACTTAGAGTTTGAACTACTGCACTGTCTTTTACAGCGTCATGGTCAAACTGTCGCTCCACCAGAAATACTTAAAGAGGTATGGGGTTACGATCCTGATGATGATATTGAAACTATTCGGGTACATATTCGCCATTTAAGAACTAAGTTAGAACCAGATCCTCGTCATCCCAATTATATTAAAACAGTTTACGGTGCAGGATATTGCCTGGAACTTCCTAGCACTGAACAAATATTGGTTCAGGAAGACAAGGTTACAGCTTAGTCAAAAGAGAGTCGGTGATCCCAAATGCTAATCACTTGCTAATTACTAAACTAATAGTAAATTGCCGTTCAAGCAAAATATCGACTTTTCTTTTATTCAACTTCAGCTATATTTCTTAGTGTAGTCTCAAAAGACGAATGGTTTCAATTGTTAAAATTGTCGCCCACACTAAAATACTTAGGCCAGTCGCTGCTGCTGCAATATCTTTAATAACTCCGATACGCTGATTGTGCTTAGGTTCTACAAAATCGCACAATACTTCGATCGCACTGTTAAACAATTCAGAAATCAGCATCAATCCCATAGCCAACAAGATTAAGCTAATATCCACCCATTGACGCAAGAAAAAAGAACCGCCTAAAACGGGGATCGATAAAATCACTTTGTAAGCAACACTAAAATCAGTTACTACCGCAACATAAAGACCCGATAGAATTACTTTCAGCTTGCGGATGGGATTGTAGCTGGTGGTGCGAAATTTTTTAGTCATAGCGAATAATCTTTTAAAAGAACTGAGCCGATCTCACAAATCGCTGTAATTGAAGACTTTCTCTCTCTACAACTCACCCTGTCTTCAATAATAGTATTGCATCTGGACACAGATGTTATAGATTCAACATACACTCCTGTATTGACGATGGTACTTTTTTTCTTTAAACTAAAAACATACATTACTGTATGGAAACAAATAATTGGCTCTAACAAAAGCAGACTGGATTGATGCGGGGTGGGTGTTGATGGCGAACGAAGGAGTTGCAGCCGTCAAAGTAGAAGTGTTAGCACGTCAACTAGAGGTTAGTAGAGGTAGTTTTTATTGGCATTTTAAAAATCGCCAAGAATTACTAGAAGAAATCTTAAAACGTTGGGAAAGAGACACCCTATGGTTAATTGAGGAGTCGCAAAAAGAAACTACTCCAGAAGCCAGGCTGATGAAACTGTTTGTCTTGGGAGAAGAATTATGTAACCTACCCGATCCCGAAGCAGCGATTTTTATTTGGGCAAATCAAGAACCCACCGTACAAGAGCGAGTACGTATTATCGAAACCAGACGGGTTGATTATCTTAATCAACTATTGCAAGAGTATGGTTTTGATGAAACAGAAGCTAGACACAAGGCAGAAATTGGCTATTTTGCTTTTATGGGTTTTTGGGAGCGTAGTGAAAGAGATAAAAAATTCGATCTTAGTATGAAAGATTTTGGCAAGTTTTTGATCGATTTACTCTTATCTCCCATCAAAGAAAGGAAAAATTAATTATTAATCATATTTAGAGCATATTTTAGAGCAATTATGGACAAATTACACAAATTACAGAAGTTACCGCTAAATAACAAGTTGATTATTGCTTTATGTCTAGCGGGGTTAGCCTTGGTTATGGGGACAACGATTTATAGTCTTAATCAAGCTAATAGCCAAGAAGAAACAGAAACTATCAAACCACAACCGATAAAGGCTGTAACTGCTCTAGGCAGGATTGAACCCCAAGGGCAAATGATTCAGGTTGCACCCTCTCCAGAGTTAGGAGGAGCAAAAATGGCCAAATTACTAGTGCAAGAAGGCGATCGCGTTACTTCAGGGCAAACTATTGCTTTGTTAGATAACCATAGACGTGCCGATGCAGCTTTAGGGGTAGCACGCCAAGAGGTTAAGATCGCCCAGGCAAATTTAGCCATTATTAAAACAGGGGCAAAGCAAGGGGATATCAATGCCCAAGTAGCCAACCTTCAACGGTTTAAAGCCGAGTTAGGCGGGGAAATAGTCGCCAATGAGGCAGAAGTAGCTCGCTTACAAGCTCAACTAGATACTGAAAGTCTAGAAAAACAAGCAACAATAGAGCGTTTGCAGGCAGAATTACGGAATGCCACCAGTGAATTTAAACGCTATCGACAATTAGCGCAACAGGGAGTTATTTCCGCATCAGATTTAGATTCTCGCCGTCTCACTTTGGATAAAGCAACCACAGCGGTGACTGAAGCTCAAGCTAGTTCTAAGCGCACCCGAACCACTTTACAACAGCAAATCAATCAAGCTCAAGCGATCGCCCTACAAAATAAAAATACACTGCAACAACAAATTAGTGAAGCAGAAGCCACTTTAGATAGTGTTGGTGAAGTCAGAGACGTAGATACGATCAAAGCACAGGCAGAAGTAGACAAAGCGATCGCCTCTTTGCGTCAGGCAGAAGAAGATTTAGCACTTACTAGTGTTCAAGCACCCAGCGACGGACAAATCATTAAAATCAATGCCTATCCTGGAGAACAAGTTGGCGATGACGGGATAGTAGAATTTGCTCAAACCAGCGAAATGATGGTCGTTGCGGAAGTCTACGAAAGCGATATTGGCAAAGTCAAAGTCGGACAAACTGCCGACATCACCAGTGAAACAGGAGCATTTGAGGAAGAGATCGCGGGTAAAGTAAGTCAGATTGGCTTAAAAATTGGCAAACAAGATGTTCTCGATACCGATCCAGCAGCGGATGTCGATAGCCGAGTCGTTGAAGTCAAAATATATCTCGATCCTGAAACTAGTAGCGGTGTCTCTCATCTGACGAATTCCAAGGCGATCGTCAAAATTAATTTGTAAGTAATCAGTAATCAGTAATCAGTAATTAATAAAAATAATGAAAATACCTCTCTCTTGGTTACAGTTAAGTCATGAAAAATCTCGCTTACTAATTGCCTTAGCAGGCATTGGTTTTGCAGACATGTTAATGTTTATTCAGCTAGGTTTTCAGGCAGCTTTGTTTGACAGCAGTGTTACCTTTCACAAAGCACTAGTAGGGGATATATTTCTCATGAGTCCTCAATCCGATGCTCTTGGTTATACCAAAACCTTTTCTGAGCGACGTTTATATGAATCTTTAGCTGTCGAGCAAGTTGAATCAGTAGTCCCTGTCTATCTCAATTTTGGCTCCTGGAAAAACCCTGTAAAACAGAACAATAAAACTACTACCCGAACTATTTTAACGATCGCTTTTAACCCCGCTAAAAATTCTTTAAATTTTCCTGGTGTTGCCGAAAATATTGACCAGCTTAAACTTCCTGATGTGTATTTGTTTGACGACAAATCGCGAGCTGAATTTGGTCCAATTCCCGATCTAGTCAAGCAAAATGGAACAGTCAAAACAGAAGTGGATTCCCGCAAAGTCAGTGTTAGGGGATTATTTTCGATGGGGGCTTCTTTTGCTGCGGATGGGAATATTCTGACCAGCGATACTAATTTTTTACGTCTATTTTCCGAGCGTAAAAAAGGTTTGATTGATGTCGGAATTATCAACCTTCAACCAGGAGCCGATTTAGCATCCGTTAAAGCCACCCTTAGATCTAAGCTGCCTCAAGATGTGGATGTTTTTGATAAGCAAGAATTCATGCAAAAGGAAATATCCTACTGGCAAAATGCTACGGCGATCGGCTTTATTTTCACTTTGGGGACGGGAATTGGTTTTATTGTGGGGATTGTCATTGTTTATCAGATTCTTTATACTGATGTCGCCAATCATTTACCCGAATATGCCACCCTAAAAGCAATGGGCTATAAAGATAGCTATTTTGTAATTTTAGTTTTCCAAGAAGCAATTATCTTAGCTGTATTGGGTTTTCTGCCTGGTTATCTACTTGCCACAGGTTTATATAGCCTTGCAGCAGGGGCAACTGCTTTACCTCTGGCGATGACAGCCAATCGGGCTATTGCTGTCTTAATCCTGACTGTTATTATGTGTTGTGCTTCAGGTACTGTTGCTGTCAAGAAATTAAGTGCAGCCGATCCAGCTGATATTTTTTAGTTAATTGTTAATAGTTAAATGATTAATTCGTTGAGCGACTATAAGTTTTATCTAGAAGCCGATCGCGTATCTTTGCGTATAGAAGAAGTTCTCCAGCATAAAAGTGAGCTTGCTGTAGCAGAGAAATTAGAAATTTGGAAGTTTCAACGATTATTGAGAAAAGTTGAATATTATCAAAACTGCAAATGTCAGGAATCACTCTGGATACCATACTATAAAATTTTATTATCTCGATTCATTAAGTTAAGCCAAAAGCTCACCTACTCTATTCCTCCGAATGTTTTTGGTCCAGGTTTAGCCATTAAACATCGTGGAACGATCGTAATCGCTGAAACAGCAAGGATCGGAGCTAATTGTAATCTGCACGTCTGCACGAATATTGGTGTAAAAGCAGGCGAACCTCACAAAGTGCCAAATCTTGGCGATAACATTTATATTGGGCCAGGAGTTAAAATTTTTGGCGATGTGAAAATTGCTGATAATGTTGCTATTGGTGCTAATGCAGTGGTTAATAAATCTTTTCTAGAACCAGATATTGCGATCGCTGGTATTCCTGCCCAGAAAATTAACTCAAAAGGGTCTACAGGTATTGTGAGAAAAGCAACAGAAATTGTTCGAGCAAGACGACTAGGAAGTTGCGAAATTATCGTTCAAGAAACAAAATTGTCAGAATTTAGCAATAAGTAAACAAGTAGTTTTACGAAAATACTACTAACCATCAACTATGAATAACATTCCATCAACCATCAACCACCAATCATCAACAGTTAAACCAGTAGTTGATATGCACAACCTCAATCATTACTTTGGGGAAGGCAAATTAAAAAAACAGATTTTATTCGATATTAATTTAACTCTTAATTCGGGGGAAGTTATTATTTTAAAAGGCCCTTCTGGTTCGGGCAAAACCACCTTGCTAACTTTAATGGGAGGATTACGATCTGCCCAATCAGGTAACTTGCAAGTATTTGGGGAAGAATTGGTTGGGGCGAAAAAGAACAAGCTAGTGGAAACTAGAAAAAATATTGGCTATATTTTCCAAGCTCATAATTTATTGGCATCTTTAACGGCAAAACAAAATGTCCAGATGTCGTTAGAGTTACACAATGGTATTCAAGCAGCGGAGGTAGAAGGAAGAGCGATCGCTTTACTGGAAGCTGTAGGTTTGGCAGATCATATTAACTATCATCCTCAAAATCTCTCTGGAGGACAAAAACAACGGGTGGCGATCGCTCGGGCTTTGGTTTCTCATCCCAAAATGGTCTTAGCCGATGAACCCACCGCCGCCTTGGATAGTAAGTCAGGTAGGGATGTAGTGGAATTGATGCAGCAATTAGCTAAGGAACAAGGCTGTACGATTTTAATCGTGACTCATGATAATCGCATCTTAGATGTAGCCGATCGCATTGTGGAATTAGAAGATGGCAAAATTACTTTAGATACCCAACAATAATCAATAAACTTCATAACATCTTAAAATTTTTTACATTTTAAGTCGATCGTACTTATTGTTTCTAATATTTAAATAACGTTACATTTTTAAATAAATTTAAACTATATTTTTGTGTTTAATATGTATGTTCTAATCAAATTAAAATAGCCAAAAGCATCATTTAGTATGCATTTTGAAGCAAGATACATACTAATATCTATCATTTTAAGATGTTTTGAAATATACTTTTTGTCTAAAAATATTAGCTTTTACAACTAATATAATACGCTAAAAATAATAGACATTTTCTATTGATAAATAAAATATAAAGCTAATCTTGCAAATAAAATATATTGTATGGTAGGGTTGATTTCGGATATTGACAAACAGATAAATAACTTCAAAGTTTAATACCGAAAAAGATTTGATTTTGAGTAGATTATTTGTTAGTCAAGATGAATTAGTAAGACTAACGTATTTTTTAGATCTGCTGTTTTTCGCTGTCCGAATGTAAATTTATCGAGAATCTAAAACCATGAAAATCAATATTTCTACAATCGAAAACGAAACCGCAATTTCCGATGTTCAAACTGCTGCTGCCAATCAAGTAGTTGGTGGTAGTACCCTAGTTGAAGTTGATTACACTGGTATTGTCAATGGCTATAATCCTTGGCAAAAAATTAACCTTAATACAAACAGCCAAGATATAACCATAGACGAAGAGGGCAATGGTATTGGTACAACTAACGTAACATTTGATTGGAGTGGCGGTACTGGTGCATAAGTAGTGCATAATAGACGATTTAACTGACTGTCTATTTGAAAGTAATAAAAGCCAGCTTTTTCTCTACTATTGCTGTTGCAAGTGATAGTGGAGATTTGGGAAATCTCTGAAAATCTCTACTGTTGTTTTAGTACGTTTCAAATTCACAACATACATTGATGTACTAAAGTTTGCCATTCATCAGAAGCGATTAAAGCACTAGCATCAAACTGTTGGCCATATTCAGCAGAATAGTTTTTAAAAGATTCGAGCCAGTCTAAAGGTATTTTAGTAGGATATTGATGACTATAAGCTTGGGACTCATCTAAATAATTACTCATCTCAGTTAGATATCCTGTTTGATGTAGTCGCCAGGCGCTCCAAATTAGACTTTGATAGCGAGATTGCGCCTCTATATTTTTTAGTTCTGGAGTCAGAGTAGATTGAGTGAAAAAATTGGTCGTAATTTGGTTTAACTCTTGAGCTTGTAGTAAAACATTTTTAGACGCATTAGTGTCATGTTGCCGATACTTCACCGTTACTTTTTTTACCCAAGCAGCGGGACAGCCAATCTTAGCTAAACGCATGACCAAATCAACATCAGGGGTTTGTTCTAAAGTAGTGTTGAAACCGCCAGCTCGTTCGAGCCAATGACGACGAAACAGTATTGCCCCCAAAAAAACGGGTTTCCAAATGATGAGATTAACCGCTGTAAGCTGAGGTATTTGTTGCCACGGCTGTACCGCTGCTTCAACTTCAACTTGGCGATCGCGAAGCGTACCCGAAGGGTAATCGCCAAGTTGGTTTTCTCGGTAGATTTGCCAACCACTGTTAACCATCCCTAAATCGATATTTTGCTCTAGTAGCGCTACCTGAGAAACTAGCTTGTGAGGTAAAAAGACATCGTCCTGGTCTAAAAAGGCGATATAGTCACCCAAGGCTGCTGCTAAACCAAGATTGCGACTAGCTGCTACTCCCTGATTAGTTTGACTCAAATATCGTACTGCTTTGCCATATTGTTTAACTACTTGAGCCGTATTATCGGTTGAACCATCATCAACAACAATAATTTCGTAGTCTTGATAGGTTTGTTGCAACACACTATCAATCGCCTCTGCTAAATAGCGATCGCCATTATAGGCAGGAATAATTACACTAACTTTGACCACAATCTTTGCCAGAAAAGAAACGCCAGTAGCAATTATTGATTATTAATAATTAAATGTCGATTGGCAATTTCTGAATATAGCCGTTCTAACTTGGTAATATTCTGCTCTAGAGTATATCTTTCCAAAACTCTTTGACGAGCTTTACGACCCAGTAAATCACTCATTTCAGGATGATTACGAAATAACGGCAGTAGAGTTTTTAACTGAGAGGTCACATCTTGAGTATCGAGAACTACTCCTGCACCCTGGTCTAATACTTCCCCATCTGCCCCTGCATCGGTAGCCAGACAAGCAATACCACAAGACATTGCCTCTAGCAGGGAAATAGACAAGCCCTCTACTAAAGAAGGCAAAATAAAGGCATCCGCAGCCCGTAAAATATTGATGCGCTGTTGCTCATTGGAAATATAACCCAGCCAAATAATATTATGTTCCTTACCATAATTAAGCTCTAGAGAACTTCTCAACGGACCATCTCCAACCATCAATAGCTGGCAACTTTCTCCCAAATCCGCTGATTTCCAAGCTTTTAATAAAGCCTCAATATTTTTTTCAGTGGCAATACGCCCTTGATAAACAAACAGTCTTTTCGCTCCTAGCTGATATTTGAGGCTAGAATAACCAGGAGAATATTTATGCTGATCCACACCATTAGGAATAATCATCACGCGATCGCTTGGAACACCCAGTTTAATCAACAAGTCTCGCTGGATCTCACTAAAAACAATTACTCGGTCATAACGCGCCAGAAATGGGGCATATAGCTGATAGGTCAAGTATTGAGTACTAGACTTGAGATTACGAATTTTACTGTCAAAAGGCGGGTGAAAAGTAGCAACTAGAGGAATATTTAACTCTTCGCAAATATCTGGCAGCCGAAAATCCAGGGGAGATAAAGTTAACGAAGCGTGAACTAAATCTGGTTTTAAGCGTTTGAGCGATCGCAATAAAATCTTACTCGATTTAAAAGTCGGAATTGTATAAACCTGAGATTTATAAATAAACGGTAAAGAAACCTCATGGGAGTATGACCAATTTGGTGACTTCTGACTTGAATGATGCTCGTAATTTGTCGGTGGTTGAGAAAAATGCAGAAAACTCACCTGATAATCTCGATCTAACAGGGCGTTAGTTATTTCCCGACCATAGGTTACATTGCCACAAAAAGGTGATTTCTTTCCCAGCCAAGCAATATGCATTCAAATGCTCTTTCTCCCAGGCAACTACGATAATAAAGCTATTTATTAGCTTTAGTTAATTTAGCAGATTAGGGGTAAACTCTGGCTTTTTCTGCAAAAAATCCTAGACTTTTGCATCAGATTGAGACTTATCGGCATCTACAGCATCATCAGCCTGCATCATATACCAAGTTAAAATTCCCCCTAAAGCAGCGATCGCAGCCAACGCCCAAATTACTCCAGGTAAGCCCAAGCGACTCTCTGCCGCAGCAGCTAGCACTAGAGGCAGGGAAAGGGCGATATTAACCGCATTATTTTGTAAACCAAATACTTTTCCTCTCATTGCTTCAGGAGTCCTTGACTGGATTGTCGTCTGCATCGGTACGCCGACTAAAGCAGCAAATACGCCGATTAATGCCGTCATTATCAAAGCTAGCCACAAATTATGTATCGCCAAAGATAACCCAATTAAAGAGACAGCCATGCCAATTGAACCAATTAAACTCAAGCGAGCGCGTCTGATACTTTGTCCTCTACTACCCAAAATAGCTGCACTTATTCCCATACCGATACCTGCTGCTGCTAGCAAAATACCAAACTGTTCGGCCTCAATCTGCGGAATTCGCTCCGCTATGCTCACTGCTAGCACTGCTAAGGCAGCAAAAATTGAGAATAAAATTACCAATTGAATTAGGGCATTACGCACGCGACTATTTTCGCCAAGATATTTAATTCCGTCTTGAATATCAGCTAAAACATGAGGTGTCTCTTTTTGAGATTGCTCTAATTTCTCTCCTGTTTTCAGGGTAAGTAAGATTATTCCCGCGATCGCATAAGCGCTACCGACTAAAATTTCTTTACCGATATTTGAGGGTAAACCAACATGAGCAGCTAAATTATCGGCAATATTTAATAATGGTTCTCCAATGGCAAAACCAATAATTAACAGCGCCATCATCGTGGTGGTGTAGAGAGAATTAGCTGCCAAGAGATCTTTGTCTTTGACTATTAAAGGAATTACCGCTTGTTCTGCGGGAGCAAAAAACTGAGTGAAAGTAGAAACCCCAAAAGTAACCACCAACATTAAACCAAAACCCAAAGGAACAGTGGTAAACACACTCTGTCCTTGAGACACTAGTAACAAAGGAGGTAATGTCAGTACGAAAATTCCTCGTAGCAAGTTAGAAATAACTAATACAGGTTTTTTACGCCAGCGATCTACATATGCCCCTGCCAAAGAGCCAAACAGCACTGCGGGAATGGTAAAGGCAATCATAATAGGCGATACCCAGCGACTA
>JBDKJC010000020.1:0-12423 GCA_039796815.1 Cyanobacteriota bacterium
TGTTTCCGCGCCAGGAGGCAGATCGGGACTTAATCTAATTCTTCTTTGCGATCGCCCTAACAAACCAGGAGGTAGCGCCACCCGAATCGCACTCATTAGATCGGTACTATAGTATTCAGCAATTTTTGCTAGCAGTTGCCAATAGGTATCTTTAAAAAAGCCTGAAGTAATTACGTCTTCTATGGGACGGATTCTTGCGGGATCTAAATCTATGGGAGGTGAGGTAACAAGACGGATCGCAATCCCCCCCGTTAGCTGCATACCAAAAGGAACACTGACAATATCCCCTGACTGTACGTTTAACTCGAAGGGAAGACTATAGGTATATAATCCTTGGGTTTCTCCAGAAGAATCGACTAAAACCTCAACCCACTGCTGAGGATTTATTTCATAACTTATTTGTGGTTCAGCTACTAGCAAGCTGGTTTGAATCGCTGTTTCGTAGAGATGAGGATTCGCTAAGACGGTTTCTCCGCCAAGGGTAAGTCCATGGCGATTGGGCTTCGCCCAGGCTTCGCGATCGCTACTATTTTTTGAAGACATATCCCGATCGGTACCAGTTAGCATTGAAACCTTATTTTACTATACGTACAAGAATACTATCTTAAATCTCCTGGATGTAGACAGGTAGATTCACTGACTTGCAGACCAGAAAATATTGCTAACAATACTTTTTTTGTATGTTAAATAACATTAATGTCATTAATTAACATCTAAAATCTAAATGTCAAATAAATCACATTATGTAGACATACCTTGAGGTCATCACTTGATTACAAACATCAATTCAAAGTAAAGAGGAATACATTTTTTCGTTTGATTTTATGACAGTATATTAAGGGATTCTACTAGAAAAATACACTAACAAACAAATTCAGTTTAAATCATCTAACTCAGCTGTGGTCAACATTACAAGTTAAATATAGCTATCCATTTCCATCTTAGCAATCTACAAAAATACTATATCTATCGTAAAAAAAACGTTAAGAGAATCTATACTTTTTCTCTAAAAACTCTGAAGTGTGAGACCTTAATAACCAAAGTAAAGCTTGAATAAAGAAAAAATAATTTCTCTAGTTAATAAGTTACATTACTTAGCATTCCTATTTTTAGTTCTGAGCGTCAAACTATTGGCTTCTTAAGTCTATATAAGCAAAGTAAATGTAAACTCGTTTTTTCATTTGAAAACAACCATAAATTTTCCGTTAAATACTAAAAGATCTTTTTAGAAAAAGAGGAAATTAAGTTCATGACTACAGTAAAATTGACAGAACAAGATAACTACATTTTAGATCTTGCCATAGACGAAGCTAATGATGATCTGACCGAAGACTTAAAGCTTGTGGAGGCAGAATACTCTGATGAGAATCAGGTTTCTGGTGGTGTTAGCAAGCGGAAGCTGCCTTTAGAAGATAATATTGGCGCGTTTTTCAAAGAAATGGCTCGTTATCCTCTTTTGACGGCAGAAGAAGAAATTATCTTGGCAAATGATGTCAAATCAATGTTACGAGTTGAAAAAGCTAGGCAAAAGTTGCGGGAGAAAAATCAACAGCAGCCTACTAAAGATGAATTGTCGGCAGAGATGGGGTTAGAGTCTCCAAGACAGTTAGAACTGCTGCTGTATCGAGGAAAAGTGGCAAAACGTAAAATGATCCGCTCAAATTTGCGTTTAGTAGTTTCGATCGCCAAACGATATCTCAACCGAGGTGTTCCTTTCCTGGACTTGATTCAAGAAGGTGCAATTGGACTAAATCGAGCTACTGAAAAATTCGATCCCAACAAAGGTTATAAATTCTCTACTTATGCCTACTGGTGGATTCGTCAGGCGATTACCCGTACCATTGCTAATGATGCTCGTACTATTCGCTTACCGATTCATATTGTTGAAAAGTTGAACAAGCTAAAAAAAGCTCAGCGTAACCTAAAGCAAAGACTAAAACGTAATCCCAGCGAAGATGAATTGGCTGGTGAGTTAAAAATATCTGCTCCTCAACTGCGTCAATTATTAGAATTACGTCGTCAATCTTTATCTTTAAACCATCGTGTAGGTAAGGCGGAAGATACAGAGTTAGTCGATCTACTAGAAGATAGCGAATTACAACTACCTGAAGAACGGATGAGTGAAACGATGATGCGTCAGGATATTACTGATGTTTTGGATGATGTTTTAACCCAAAGAGAGAAAGACGTAATTTGTTTACGTTATGGTTTATCTACTAGCCAACCCTACACCCTAGAAGAAGTGGGGGGTATGTTTAGTCTTTCCCGTGAGCGAGTACGTCAGATTCAAAGTAAAGCCATGCGCAAGCTGCGTCGTCCTCAAGTAGCTCGTCGTCTCAAAGGATGGTTGAATTAATCGGTGTTGTTGGTTTAAGCGTTTAGTTTTTTAGATCTCAGTATATGCAGCGTCAATCGATCGAGTTAATCAATAATTCTCAGCCTCTCTTGTGACCAGGAGAGGTTTTTAATTTGAAGATTCAATTTACTTTAGTTGATAATTTAGAGAATTAAAGCCAAATATTTCTCTAGTATCAGCTAATCTAACGATAACTGCTCATTGCTCATTGTGACGCGAGCTTGCGAGATAATGGTAAACCATACCGCTTCGTGACCGATAGGGAATCCTTTAGGGCATATCCTTTAGGACTCATTGCTCATTGTGACGTGAGCTTGCGAACTAATCCTTTAAGACTCATTGCTCATTGCAAAGTTAACTCTTCTTTCTTACCCAAAATTCCCTGGGGTCGCCAGATCATTAAGACCATTAAAATCAAACCAATAATCATGATCCGAAAAGCGCCTTCTTGTGAACTATCAAACCAGCCTAATTTAGGTAAATAAAAGCGAGTTAAAGCATCATAAGCCCAAAAGATAATTGCGCCCAACAATGCTCCTGGATTTTTACCTGCACCACCTAAAACCACCATTGTCCAGACATTAAAGGTAACAAGGGTTTCAAAGTTAGTTGGATAAATAGTAGTTAACTGCCAAGCGTAAAATGCTCCAGCAATACCAGCGATCGCCCCACCGAGCATAAATGCCTGAAGCTTATACCAAAATACGTTTTTCCCCAATGCTGTGGCGATTTCTTCATCTTCACGAATCGCTTTTAATACCCGACCCCAAGGTGATTTAGCTAGTAGCTCTAAGCCCCAGTAAACTATAGCTACCGTCCATAAAACCAAGAGCATTAAACCTGCTTTATAGTTATAGTCCAACAAGGCAGCACAGCCGTTAATATAAATAGTCAGAATGATTGCCAAACCAATAATTCCCCAGGTAACCAAACTAAATGTTTTGGCGGGTTGATAGCTTGAACCCTGAATTTCTTTTCCTTCTTGCCATTGCGATCGCAAACCTCGCCATAATTGCCCAGCAGCGAAGATAGCCAGTAAAGTTAACAGCGCAATTAAGAGATATTTTTGCATCAAATTGGGGTCAAAACGTTCTAAAGGCAAAGGAAACCCGCGAACCCCAAAAGACCCTTTGGTCAGCCAATCCTCGTTCAGTGCTACCAAACGTAGCATTTCAGAAACTCCAATGGTAACGATCGCTAAATAATCTTCCCGCAGTCTTAAGGTGGACATGCCAATTAATAAACCCAGTAAAGTAGCGATCGCGATTCCTACTACAACTGCTAAAACAAGTGGCACACCCTGAGAACTTAACAGAACTGTTGCATATGCCCCTACAGTCATAAAGGCCACGTGACCAAAGTTAATTAATCCCGCATAACCCCACTGCAAATTCAACCCTAAAGCAAACAAGGCATATAATCCCACATAAATTGTCAGGAAAACTAAATAACCAACCATTAATTTTTTAAGCTGTTAACTGCATTCTTGCAGCAGATTTTAGCTTAGTTCGACTTGATTTTGGGGAAATATTCTGAGGAAAAACTTAACTTTAGCTCAAATAAGTTGATTTGTTGACAGAAGTAAGTTAATTTGATGAAACTCAAAATAGCTTTGGCGATCGCCTAGCTGATTAAGAATTAATTTCTTATCTAGAATATGAGTAAAACTAAATATTTGAGAAGTCGGTAAATTTAGTTCAAATAACAGTATTACCACTATATAAATATGGAATTAGCCAAAATATTTCAAGCTATTGAAGAAACACGATTTTTAAAACAACTAGCAACACAAGAAAGATTGTTTTTCATCGGGGATACTGCTGCTTTAGTATACATTAAAAATTTTTTTAGTAATTATCAAAATACAGAAGGCAATTATTACTATGACTTGTCTACTAAGACTATAGTAGGACTAAATAACCTTCCTAGCTTAAATTCATATCAAGCAATTGTAGTGGTTTCTTTAGAAAATGAAGCATCTTTATTGTTTGCAGTTAATCAGCAATTAAACAGTGTTAGTCATCCTCTGGTTTTACAATTATTTGCTGATATATTTATCAATTTATTGTGCGATCGCGACCTCTTACAAACCGCTCCTCAAAACAACCATAAGCCGTCGATATCCTATGCTATTGTAACCACTCCTCGCTCAGGTTCTACCTATCTTTGCGATCTACTTAATTCTACGGCGATCGCAGGACATCCTTCAGAACATTTGCGGTTAGCAACTCAAGAATTAACTCGCCACTTTAATTTTAATTATCTTAAGTTACTTGATAATTTAATGGAGTATCGTACTACTAATAATGGTGTGTTTGGTACTAAGCTAATTTCCCATTTTTTGTTTGAACTCCAACGAGCAAAATTTGACTTTGAGCAAATTTTTCAATCGATTAATCAGTTTATTCTCTTGATTAGAAAAGATAAGTTAGCCCAGGCTATATCATTGGTTTTAGCTCAAAAAACTGAAGTTTGGCATCTTCATAGTGATGCGAGAAAAACTAGCTATCAGTCTCAGTTAGACAACATTAAAATTGATGATAATTTACTTAATGATGTCGAGCAGAAAGTTATCTTTATTGAGCAACAGGAAGATCGTCTGCAAAAAATCTTAGCTCATCATCAAATACAACCTTTAATCGTAGTTTATGAAGATCTTTTAGATGATGCACCAGCACAAATCAATCGTATTTTAGACTTTTTAGCAATCCCTCAACCAGAACAATACTTAATGCAGGTTACTTCGGGAATCAAGCGTATGCCTTCAACTATCTCGCAAAAAATTATCCGTCAATATCAAGAGAGAAAAAGCATGGTACATTAACGTCAGTTTGGTCTTAAGTAACGAGTAATGGTGAGCAGATGTTGTAAAATTCAGCATCTACCCACCTAATTTACCCGAGCTATTTTTGATCTATTTATCCACTAGCGTTAAAACTACGCCAAGACAAAATCAACTTCATTAGCACCAGCCGTTTCACCCTTGCCACTAACCAGCTTTTCGCCGTTAACTTCAACCGCAAAGTCAGTGCCATCAAGACTGAGGTTGTAATCAGTTGCATTTCCTGTATAGCCGACACTTGCTACCATCTTCCGTCCAGCATCAGTATATTTGAATGCCATCATCTGATTTTTGTTTTTCTCATTATCCTTTGCCCAGATGACCATATACTGGTCATTTTGATATTCAAAAACTTTGGGTGGGCGAGTAGGAACATATCGTCCAGGACTGCCAAAACTTTGGTTTAAAAAGTCTTGTACCGAATCGGGTTCTACCGTAGCATAAGCTACCTCATCGGCTGCTACAGCTTCTACATCCCCCACACTCTCTTCGACAACATCTTCTTGACCACGGTTACGGAGGTAATCGACTGCTTTTTTCGTGCCGATAGCACCCACAGCTGCCACACCAGCACCCAATAAAATATTACGTAGTTTACTCATTAAATTACTCCAAGATTAACGACTACCCTTCCAGTTAAACAGCATTTTGCTGCGTTTTTCGCTAGATTTGACTATTTTTTAAGAGTCTTTCAGTCTCTGAGTATTTATAACTAGAGTTTTTAGCAAATTGTTACCTAATAAGCTCCGCAATTTCATTGACTATTAGGGTTACTTATGTGTAAAATAATACTTAAATATAATTAATTCTTGGTTACTTTCCTTAACTCAATACTAAGGGTTCTTAACCGCAGATAATTATCAACATCATTAAATAACTGTTAATCAATAGGAGACATATAAATACCAATGGGAGACAAAGATTTTTTCTTAAGCCCTGATGACTCTATGACTATGGGCGACATCAATTACATGAGAACTAGTAAAAGAACCAGAAGAACTTTTCCTAAAACCCTGAGTAACAAAAGTGGCTTTGCGTTTGAAAATGAAGTTTCTTCGATGGACAATAGAAACAATCTTTACAAAGGTAGCAACGCCAACCAAGACACTACCGTAAACACTATTTTTAACCCTACTCCAAGCTCTCAGTCTCAACCTGGAGTTACTGGCGGTTCAGCAGTCACTCAAACTAATCCAGTTAGAGAATTTTCACCTGAAGTTAAACCGTTGTCTCAATCTAGTTTTGATGCTCCTAAACCTGCTGCTGAGAAGCGTCGTCCATCTGGTGACAGCATGGATATGTTCCGCAGTATGGCTAAAAATATAGGCAGAAAGTAATAGCAATTTAATTTATAGCTTAAAGCTTTTGATAACCGATCTAAGGTGAATTGTTACAGTTCACCTTATTTTTTGCGCTTTTTGCTAGATATTATAAAAACTGTTTTACGATCTTTAGGATATGTAAGATCGAGTTAATAACAATAGAAGCAGCAAAATTAGGGAGTAGAAAATTAATGACTAATACGCAAACTAGAAAAGCCGATCATCTGCGTATTTGTCTAGAAGATGACGTACAGTTTCGCCGAACCAATGGATTAGAGCAATATCGTTTTACTCACTCTTGCCTACCAGAGCTAGATTTAAGTGAAGTCGATCTTAAGACTCAGTTTCTGGGCAAAACTCTACAAGTACCTCTATTAATTTCTTCAATGACAGGGGGAACAGAGCAAGCCAAAACGATCAACTCTTGTTTGGCAGTGGCGGCACAACAACATGGATTAGCAATGGGGGTTGGATCGCAACGTATTGCTGTGGAAAATCCCCATTTAGCCCATACTTTTGCCATGCGATCGCTTGCACCCGATGTTCTCTTGTTCGCTAATCTAGGAGCAGTACAGCTTAACTACACCTATGGTTTAGAACAGTGCTTGCGGGTAGTGGATATTTTAGAGGCTGATGCTTTAATTCTCCATCTCAATCCGCTCCAGGAATGTATTCAACCTCATGGTGATACAAATTTCAAAGGCTTACTCGCTAAAATCAAGCAGTTATGTCAACAGATTGATGTACCCGTAATTGCCAAAGAAGTCGGCAACGGTATTTCTCAAGAGATGGCAACCAAACTAATTGAGGCTGGGGTAGATGTCATTGACGTAGCAGGTGCTGGAGGCACATCCTGGGCAATGGTAGAGAGTGAAAGAGCTGAAAATAATCTCCAGCGACGACTAGGGATGACTTTTGCTGACTGGGGAATTTCTACTGCCGACTGTATTCTTCAAATTCGCGAGCAATATCCAAATTTACCGCTAATTGCTTCAGGTGGCTTACGCAATGGCATGGAAGTAGCCAAAGCGATCGCTTTAGGCGCAGATTTAGCAGGGTTGGCTTTTCCCTTTCTGCAAGCAGCATCCGAGTCGCAAGCGGCTGTTGATGAGTTAGTTGAATTATTAATTACCGAGCTGAAAACCGTTTTATTCTGCACTGGTAATGCTAATTTGACTGAATTAAAGCGATCGCCATCTTTAATTAAAGCTATAAGCTCTAAGCTCTAAGCTATAAGCTTTAAGCCTGGTTTAATTAATAAGCTCTGGGGGGACAGCAGGCATAAGTATTTTAAATACTGTTCCCTTATTTAGCTGGCTGCTAACAAAAATCTCTCCACCACTACGTTGAATAGATTGCTTGACTATAGTTAATCCTAAGCCAGCGCCCGCAGATTGCGATTTATCTGAAGGTTTAGTACGATAAAAACCATCAAAAATTCGATTGATTTCTTTACTAGCAATACCTACCCCTGTATCTGTTACCAAGATTTCGATCTGTTGCCTTTCTTTTTTAAATGATGCCTGCACAAAAACTTTTCCTTGAGGTGGAGTAAATTGTAAACTATTGTTAAGTAGATTAATAATAATTTGCCTAAACCAGGATTTAGGGCAAGAAATGGGGGGTAAATTGGCGGGAATTGTATAACCTAACTGAATTTCTTTTTCTTCAGCTAAAGGTTGATAGGTGCTAACTATTCCTGGCACAAGATCGTCTAAGCGCAGATATTCGACTTCGGCGGGAGTATCTAACTGTAATAAACCCAGTAACCCGTTCACCAGGGAGTTTTGGCGATCGCATTCAGCACTTACCATTTGCAGATAAAGCTGCCGTTGCTCTCCCTTGATTTGTTTTGACTCTAAAAGACTGAGAGCCGTTTTCATATGAGTAATTGGCGATCGCAATTCCTGAACTAAGTTGCTGAGAAAGGTTTCTTGCGAACCTAAAATACTGGATGTAGGTGCAGGCTGACTGTTACTTCTGGAGCAATAGATATTTAAAGCACCCTGAACTTTTTCTTGTTGACTAACTTGTAAAGCAATTAGCTTACTAAATAAATTTGCTTTAACTACTGCGGGTAAATTAAATGCTAAAGCTTGATCGGCTTGAATACCATCAAAAGCAATATTTTGTCTAATTCCCCCTAAAATTAGCCTGATTTCCTGGGGCGCAAAACTAGAAACCATTTTTAAATATGGTTGCTGCAATCTTTTACCCGAATCATCAATCTGAATTGTACTTTTTTGCCACTGAGCTAAGACTAAAGAACAAAAATCTGGCGCTGAAACAATTAGGCAACATTCTCGCTGTAGGATTGAGCTTTGATGGAACTTGACAGAAACGATGGGAGTTTTAGCAGTATTGTGCTGCCAAGCTGAACTAAGTTGGTGACGTTGATTAGTACAAACAAAGATTTGTTCAACATTACCCTCTCTCTGCAATCGCTTAATCTGATTGACCCAGCTTTGAGTTTGTGGTAACTTTACCCAAACTGTAGCTCGAATTTGTTCTTCAATTAATAAATCAATAATACTACTAACATAAGATTTAAGTGTCTCCGCTCCTACCGAAAGGGACACCAGGGGTTCATCTAAGTCCTGAGTTAACTGATACAGAGATGGTTCAGAAGTGGCAATATTCATATTATTAAGAGCAATTATATGCTAAAGCAAACAGAAGTAAGAAACACAGATAGTGATAAATATTTAGGTTTATAGGTTTAAGTTTAGATTTAGACTACGAAGACAATTTCAATACGGACAGCTGATGTTTATTTTTTAGGACACGAAGTTATACGGCGCATTTTGTAAGAAGCTTCCTACAGAAAAACCGCCTAGTTCTTTAAGGTAAATCGGAAAACCCTACAAGGCGTGTCTTCAAAATGAGCCAACAATAATCAACAACTATTACAGACAAGTACTTAAAGTGGCAACTACTGAACGAGCTAACGCTACAAGATGATAGCCACCTTCTAGACCAAACAAAGGATATTTGGTAATATTTAACACATATTCCGTGAGTATTTGATAATCTTCAGGCTGTAGCATAATCCCAGCTAAGGGGTCGAGATCGTTAGCGTCATAACCTGCACTAACAATGAGTAAATCTGGTTGCCAATTGTTAAAAAATGGCATAACTTCTTGTTCAAACAAGCTTTGATAATCGGCGATCGCGCTACCAGCCTTGAGGGGAAGATTCAAAATATTATGATACTTGCCGATGATCGCTTTTTCTGTACCTGTATCTGGATAACAAGGGTGTTGATGCAACGAACAATAGGCAATATTGGGATTATCTTTAACGATCGCCTCCGTACCATTACCATGGTGAACATCCCAGTCCAAGATCCCTACTCGTTGAATCTGCGGTTTGCTTAAAGCATAGTGAGCAGCGATCGCTGCATTAGAAAATAGGCAAAACCCCATTGCTCTATCCCTGGTAGCGTGATGTCCTGGAGGACGTGCCAGCACCAAAGCAGACTGCTGAGTTAACACTCGATCGACTCCATCTAACCATGCACTAACCGCCAAAAGAGCCACGTCATAACTGCGTTTAGAGATCGGCGTATCCCCGTCTAAATATCCTCCACCTTGTTCGGCAACTCGTTTAATTCGTTGAATATGTTCTGGGGTATGAATTTGCTCGACATAAGCTATTGTCCGCGAGTTAACTGGAGTGGGTAATCGCCATTCAAGCCGATCTTGCCATTCAACCGCTGTAAAAGCTTCAGCGATCGCTGTCAAGCGCTTCGCTTTCTCTGGATGTCCATAACCTGTGTCGTGTTCTAGAAATTCTGGAGAGTAAATCACCGAAATCATCGCTGTTTCAAGTTCAAGGCTAGAGTTTTCTTTTAACCTTAAATAGTTTTTTCAATTTGCGATCGCCATATTACGATTTATTTACACGAACAACTATGGCAATTTGGCTCTCAATTCAAATAGCTATCAGATCTAGCGTCTAATTTGCTTTTCTTCGAGCAAATCTAAGTTTAGCCGATCGCGATCGCGGATTAGCTCTCTGTTCATCTTTGTCTGCGGTAATTGGTTTTTTGGTAATTACCTCTAATAGTTCACTATTACGAAAACAGTGTTTGACGATCCGATCTTCGAGGCTATGGAAGCTAATAATGCCAATTTTACCGCCTGGTTTAAGCCAATTTGGGGCTTGGGCAATAAATTTCTCTAAAGATTTTAATTCTTGATTGACCTCAATTCTTAACGCCTGGAAAGTTCTGGTGGCTGGATGTATCCGTCCATGACGATATTTGCCAGGAACAGTTGAAGCGATCGCCTCAGCTAGTTCTGTAGTAGTTTGAAAGGGGCGTTGCTGGACAATTTTTTTGGCAATGCGCCGAGAAAATCTTTCTTCACCATATTCATAGATCAAATCGGCTAAAGATACTTCTTGCCAATGGTTAACAATCTCCGCTGCTGTAGTTCTTTGGGAGCGATCCATCCGCATATCTAAAGAAGCAGTATGACGAAAACTAAAACCTCGTTCAGCAATATCTAGTTGTGGAGAGCTTACTCCTAAATCGGCAATAATACCGTCAAATAAAATATCTTTTGGTTGATAATCGGCAAAGTTTCCCTGCCAGAATTCTAGTTGCTGGGGATAATAATTAGCTAGTTTCTCTTTAACTGCGGCGATCGCCATTTCATCTCGATCTATGGCAATTAGCTCGATCTTTTGACCCTGATTGAGAATTAGCTCACTATGTCCCCCTCCTCCTGCCGTAGCATCTAAATATTTTCCTGCTGGTAAAATATCTAATCCCGCAATTAATTCGCGACTCAGCACAGAAAGGTGCTTAAATGTGGCTAGTTTCTGTGCATTCACAGTATTTATCTCCTGAAAATCTTAATTAAGATTTTATAACTTAAGTTGTATTAGATGCTAACTTAATTGGAATTTGCGGGTACAATAATATCTATAGAACAATTGGGCTTTGCTTAATTATTTCTATAATTTTGTCAATTATCAACTATAACTTAGCTGAATTTATCACATTCACACATGGAAGTTAGCCAGCGCTCAGGACCAGTAGAAGAACCTCCTGGTCATAGGTGGGCAGGGATTTTAGGAACAAGCGTGGCCATTGTCACCCTCACTCTTCCTTTGATCATGATTGCCTCCTATTCACCCTTGGGAAGTAACGCGCAACCCGTTCCTCAGACAACGTATCAAACCCAAATTAGAGCGAATCCAATGGAATAAAAAAGAATTACCACGCTACAGGTTCTTTATTTATTAATGCGTTGGGCAAAATTAAATACGCATCTATTTAGCTGGGAATAAGGACTCAATACTGAATAGTATCAGGTATTTTAAGATTAGAATAGCCAACTCTTACTTGTGAAATAAAATAGCTGTTTTCTCAGATGAAAAACATTTAAAATACCTAATGTTTGCCTGAGAGAAACAACTATGAATAAAATTACACAGTAGAGACTAGTTCTAGCGGGTATATTTCTCATTACGATACTATTAAGCGCCAGAACATCCTGGGCAAAACCAAATGTCAATCAAATGTTGACATTACATCTTCATGACTATGAATTTAAAATAATTCGGTAACATATTTTACAAAATTTGACAAAGATGGACATAATAGCCTACCATAGTAGCTAGTTGTTAAACCAAGTTTCTGTATCAGAAATTGTGGTTACATGTAGAGAAGAGTTTGGATTTATATGGAAATATTGTCTCTTTCTCTCATGCTGGTATTAATAACAATCTACGATTTAACTGTTAATGATCAGAGTGCTGAGTAGGTTGCTTTCGATGCTGGTGTTTTGAAGCAAATAAAGGGGCTTCGCCCCTAGCTGTTAGCTGTAAGCCATAAGCTATAAGCTCTCTCTGACAAGGTTTTGAACCCTGCCTGATTGTAGAGACTACCAAAC
>JBDKJC010000021.1:0-12422 GCA_039796815.1 Cyanobacteriota bacterium
GCCCACATTTTCTTTACCACCCCAAGATCTCAATCAATTACGCATTGTTCATGGCTCTTGTCGTAAACCCCATGGCGGAGGAAGAGACACTTTATCTTGTTTAGATAATTTAATTCAAGATGTTGCCTCCCTTGCCAATCAAAGACCACATCAGCTTTTTATGACAGGGGATCAAATTTATGGTGATGATGTTGCCGATCATATGCTGTGGTTATGTCAGGGTATCAGTGAATTATTATTTGGTTGGTCAGAAGAACTGCCTCTTAAATACGGCACTATTCTAAGTCATGAGCTACCTCCAGGGCAAAGAACGGAAATAGCTCGGATTGAAGCGGGAATGACGGCAATGCTAAAAGGTAAAGAAGACAAAGCTAAAAGTCATTTATTGAGCTTTGGTGAATACGCTGCTGCTTATTTAATCGCCTGGTCACCTGTCTTAATCCCTAAAAGCATTCCTGATGGCACAAATCTGGGTTTGAGCCGTAAACAGCTAAAAGTCTGGCAAAGTGAAATTGAAGTGACAGCAAGCTATTTTCAAGGTCTAGAGATGGTGCGCCGAGCTTTGGCGAATATTTCTGTTTATACTATCTGTGATGACCATGATATCAGTGATGATTGGTATCTCAATCGGGAATGGTGCGATCGCGTTTTAGGCAAACCCTTGGGCAAAAGAACAGTACAAAATGGTCTCTTAACCTATGCGCTTTTCCAAGCCTGGGGCAATACACCCCATCACTTTATCCCTGGAAGCAATGGGGCTAAGTTACTTCAGACTGCTAGTCAGTGGCTGGGATCGCAGGGGCAAGATTTACAGGCGAAAGCAGAATGCGATCGCTACCTGGGCATTCCTCACGATGATCCGCGTACCAAACTACCTCAATATAAATCCGACCGAGATGTTTTGATTTTGGCAAAAGAGCCAGAGGCGATTCCTTGGCACTATATGGTTATGGGAGCAAGCCACGAAGTTATTGTGCTGGATACTCGTACCTGGCGCGGTTATCCCATCGCCAAATCTAAGCTTGAGCCACCGATGTTGCTCTCCCCCTTGGCTTTTAAACAACAGCTACAGCAGCCGTTAAGTAATAAACCAAAGCACATTCAAGCAACTATCGTCGTCTTACCCACTAATCTAGTTGCCTTGGGGATCATCGATCGCATTCAACAATACGATCTCAATGATCTGAGTCGCGATCGCGTATTTGGTAATGATGTCGGGGACTCCTGGAATTTTCATGAAACAGCCTTTATCACCCTGCTGCTAAATCTTTGTCAAAAACGCGATCGCGTGATTATTCTTTCAGGAGACATTCACTATAGTTGTGCAGTGCGCATCGTTCACCAGAATCATCATACTCGGGAGACTTCAATTGTTGTTCAGCTAACTTCTAGCGCGATTAAAAATTCCGAACTAGCCACGCGAGTTATTCATACCAAGTTAAAATCACTGTTTCCCGAACCGACGCAACATTGGTTGGGTTGGAATAAGCCACTCAAGCAAATCAAGTTACCCAAACTAAAGTGGTGGGGTAAGCAATCACGGCAAGATCTTAATCCAGATTGGCAATACCGTATTGAGTGGATTAAACGCCAGCCTACCCTAGCTATGCCTTGGCGAGAACGAGAAATTACTAAATCTCCAGCAAATCTAGGGCAGCGAATCTGGAACAGCATAGTAACATTGTTATGGCGTAATCCTTGGCTACAAGAAGGCAAGGAAGTTGTTGGTAGAAATAACCTCAGTTTAGTTAGATTTAAGTGGTCGGGAACTAAGAAAGTAATTCAAGAAACCTATTGGCATCCACCTTGGCAAGAAACAGCAACGGTTAAAAGTAGCTATGAAGTTTGCTTAGAAGATCATATCAAGCGTCAGAATTTCTAGCCTGATGATAACTCTGAGTTTGGATAGATAAAAATACCTAAAAATTAAGCTTAATAATCAAAAAACTATGACGGCGATCGCTATTACTGAACCAAAAACCTGGAACTGGCAGGGACATAAGATTACTTATCAACAAGCTGGAGATAGCGGGACGGCAGTAGTTCTGGTGCATGGTTTTGGTGCATCTTGGGGACACTGGCGCAAAAACTTACCTGTTTTGGGTGAATCTTGTCGTTGCTATGCGATCGATCTGATTGGCTTTGGGGGTTCGGCTAAACCCCAACCAGGAATAGTAGACTACACTTTTGAGACGTGGGGACAACAGCTAGCAGATTTCTGTCGTGAGGTGGTAGGTGGTCCTGCTTTTCTGATTGGTAATTCTATTGGCTGTATCGTTGTGATGCAAACAGCGGTGGATTATCCAGAATTAGCTTTAGGTGTAGCAGCAATTAACTGTTCTATCAGATTACTACACGATCGCAAACGAGTTACTCTACCTTGGTATCGTAACTATGGCTCAATGGTCATGCAGCAGGTATTGGGCGATCGACGAATTGGTGGCTTTTTTTTCCAACAGATAGCCAAACCCAAAGTTGTCCGCAAAATTTTACTCCAGGCATATCGTCGTCCCGAAGCAGTCAGCGATGAACTGATCGATCTGCTGATGAAGCCGTCTCAAGATCCAGGTGCAGCAGATGTCTTTTTGGCATTTACTCGCTATTCTCAAGGACCTTTGCCAGAGGATTTACTACCTCGTCTTACTTGCCCGACAATTTTACTCTGGGGAACAGAAGATCCTTGGGAACCTGTCGCGATGGGGCGAGAGCTAGCTAAAATACCTACTGTCGATCGGTTTATTCCCTTAGAAGGATTAGGTCACTGTCCCCAGGATGAAGCTCCAGAAATGGTTAACCCGATCTTGTTAGATTGGATCGAACAACATCATTCAATAGCTACCAGCTCTTAGCTAAAGTTTTTTGTATTTACGTATTTTCACTGCGCATTTAAAATTTTTTTATGTATCATGAAATTATGAAGTTGTTGTGAAGCTCAAATCAAGGATTTGTAACATAGGAGGAAAAACTTGAAGAGAAGTAGACTGTCCCTGAGAAATTATCGCTTGTGAAGTATTTGCCAGTGCGATCGTAGAATACATTGAATATGTTATTTAAAGAATGAAAGATGCGATCGCCTTTTTGTTGCCCGCTATTTTGATTAATCTAGATAACCACAATTAATTCTGAAATTATGGCTTATTCTTTCGCTGACTTTATTCGCGATGTTGACAAAAATTTATTGGCTTTAGTCAGTAAAACCTCTAACGACTTTCCTTCATACGAATTTGAAGCTGATTTTTACTCTAATTTCCCTGCCTCTTTTGCTGCTCAACAAGCTATTCTTTCATGTTACAACAATAATCTCAAAGCTCGGTTAAAACCATTGGAACATTTGAATCGTGAATTTGTTCGGCAAAGTTAAACAAAATCACAGCAATAAAGGGGCTTTGCCCCAGCTATAAGCTATAAGCTCTTAATTAGCTAGCAGTATTTGTCAGTGCCTGATTGTCGGCTGATTCTCTGTCTAAGGTTACATTTGCTCTAGTAGCACGGAACATACCGAAACGACATAAGCCAGCACCAAAAGCCAACCGCATTAGTAATAAGGTAGGAACTTCCCGCAAGGATTTAATCAAACCTGAAAAGCCGAATAAAATCAGTCCTTTGGGTTTAACAACGCCTTGCCAGATTGAATCAATCCAGGAAGGTAAAGTTTCTTGTGTCCAATCATCGGTAATTACCTCGCCCTCAACTAATCCAGTCTCGGACAACAGTTCAGAAAAGCCTTCAATACTAGAAAAGGCGGGATGCGACCACTGATCCAATAGCTGCTTCATGACGGGTTTCTCCCAGAAATTCAGAGGCATCTGGCGATCGTCTCGTTGATTCCAGTCTGCAACTACTAAAACGCCTCCTGGCTTTAATACCCGCAACAATTCCCTAGCAAAAACTGCTTTATCGGGCATATGAGGTCCTGCTTCCACTGACCAAACTACATCGAAACTGGCATCTGGGAAAGAAAGAGCCATGGCATCATCTACCTGAAACTGAGCTTTAACTCCTTTGGGGGTTAGTTCTTGGGCGCGTTTGACCTGTTGAGGACTAATCGTAACTCCCGTCACGTCAAAGTTATAGTCCTTTGCCAGAATACGACTACTTCCACCAATACCACAACCAACATCCAATAAAGTTGTACCAGCAGACATATCCGCTAAACCGCCCCAGCGAACCATTTCATGTACAAAATCAGATTTTGCTTGGTTAAAGTCTGTAGACTTTGGTGGTGAACCATAATGTCCTAAGTGGATATGTTCACCCCAGTAAAATTCTAAGATGCCGTCTTCTGTCCACTCATCATAGGAATTGGCAACAGAATCGGCAGATTCATAGTTACGAGGATTCAACAAATAAATAGCAATGCCCACTACTAAAGCAAGACCGAACAAAGCAAGAAGGTAGAATAAGCTCATTAAAATGAATATTTAATATATCGTTACAAGTTTTCAATATAGCAATATTTGACGATCCTGAGACGAGATTTATCTTGGCTGTTTGGTTAACGATTGTTGTTGGAGAATTAGTATTATCTCCCTGCTTGCTTACTTTCTACTTTCTAGTGAAAGTCGAAAATATTCTTTCAGGCTGAAGCATATTTGCCGATTATCGATCACAATGAATGCAAATCAAGTAAGTAGATAACGCAAAAAGAAGAGGAGCAAGATGGTATCTAAGACAGACAAGATTTTAGTCGCTGGTGCTACTGGTGGGGTAGGACAATTGGTAGTTGCTAAGCTGCTAGCTAAAGATCTTAGTGTTCGAGCCTTGACTAGAACCAGATCGAAAGCAGAATCGATGTTCGATCATCGAGTTGAGATAGCGCTAGGGGATATTCGTCATGCTAATACTCTGGCAAGTATTACCAATGGCATCAGCTACATTATCTGCTGTACAGGAACTACTGCTTTTCCCTCCCTGAGATGGGATTTTGCTAATTTGTTTCAACCAGCTAATAATCCCCAAGCGGTAGACGCAGAAGGAGTTAGAAATTTAGTCGCTGCTGCACCTCAAGATTTAAAACGGTTTGTGTTTGTCTCTTCCTGTGGCGTATTGCGTAAAGATGAGTTTCCTTATAATATTCTCAATGCTTTCGGCGTCTTGGATGCCAAACTTATGGGCGAAAAAGCGATCGCCACCTCTAACTTACCCTACACGATTATCCGCCCTGCTCGACTAATTGACGGACCTTATACTTCTTATGACCTGAATACTTTATTACGAGCTAAAACCGACGGACAAAAAGCTGTAAAAATTGCTTCGGGCGATCGCCTAAATGGTGAAACTAGTCGGATTGATGTAGCTAATGCTTGTGTTGAAGTTTTGTTTAACGACAATACCATTAATCGGGATTTCTCGATCGTCAATTCAGGAGATAGAGATCGGACAATTGAATGGTCTAAACTTTTTGCCTCACTGTAAAGGGCTTTGCCCTAGCTATCAGCTATCAGCTATCAGCTCAATTACAATCACTTACTTATCTCTTTTGATAGATTGGCTCTAAAAAATATTTGATTATGATCCTTAATAATTACGAATGTCAAATAATCTAGAGAAAAGTAAGGATGAATAACAAAGAGCAATCCAAAGAAATAGCTGAAAACTACGGAATCAAAGCTAAAGAGGCTATGGATAAAGTTACAGACGATCAGCCTGAAGAAGTAAAACAGAGAGTTGATAAAGTTCAAAATGTAGTTGACAAAACAATTGATTCTACTAAAGATGCAGTTAGTTGATCGCTGATTACTAGAAAATAACTAAACTTTTTATTATAGCTAGAGAGCGTAGTTACCAATACTATGTCTAGCTATTTTTTGCTAATGTATTTTATTAATACATTGTTCACTGCTCATTGTTTGGGATCTAAAGCATCTCTGAGTCCATCGCCAATATAGTTAATACTTAGTACGGTTAGAAAAATAGCCATGCCAGGAAAAATAGCCATGTATGATGCAGTTTCGAGGTAGTCTTGGGCATCAAATAGCATTCGTCCCCAAGTGGGTACATCGGGGGGAAAACCTAAGCCTAGAAAACTAAGGGTAGACTCGGTAATAATGGCGTTACCTACTGATAGGGTAGCAGCAACAATGATGACACTTAAAACATTGGGGAAAAGATGTATCCAAATTAGTCTAGCTGGTTTAGCGCCGATCGCTCTTGCTGCGCTGACAAACTCCAGCTCTCTTAGTTTCAAGAAATTTGCTCTAACTAACCTAGCCACCGACATCCAGTTCAAACCGCCAATCAGCAGCACAATTAAGATAAATACACCCAATTCTGCTCCTGCCAGCTTTTTCATCGACTCACGGAATAAATACACAATCAGCAAGAGTAAAGGTAATTGGGGCAATGCTAGAAACAAATCGGTAATTCGCATTAAGATCCCGTCGATCGCCCCACCATAAAAACCAGCGATCGCTCCAACTAATGTCCCCAAAAATATCGCCACCAACATAGAAGCCACGCCAACAGTTAAAGAAACTCTCCCTCCCTGCAAGATTCGAGCTAATTGATCCTGTCCCAAAGAATCAGTCCCAAAAGGATGTTCCCAACTAGGAGGTGTCGCAGCAGCCAAAAAGTCAATCTTATCGATGGGGGTTGTATAGAACCAGGGTGCAAAAACTACGGCTAAAATAATAATTAATACTACTATTAAGCCAAATACCGCCGAGCGATCGCGCTTAAACTTTCGCCAGCTATCTAGCCACAGATTGCTCTCAACTTGTTCAACAGACATAAGTTTATAGCTAATTAGCAGTTAGTAATGAAATTTGCATTGAGCGATCGAGATTGAATTTGATTCAACTGCATATACCAGTCTATGCTCTTTAGTAATTCTTCTAGACCAAAATCCTGACCAATCGTATTTGAGAGGTTCAGGATCGCCAATACCATCAAAAGGTGTTCTTTGAATGTCCCTGATTAATTTATTAATTCGCTTAAGTATTTTTTTGTTTGTCTCGATCCAATACTGATAATCCTCCCAAGCTTGTTCATCAAATATTAGTTTCATTTTGGAAAGCAATCTTCCGCTTCTTCTGCTATTTTCTGTTCGATACCTTTTCCTGAACGCAAGTTGGCGATCGCTTTGTTTAACCGATTGGCATTATTTTGACTAGATAGCAGATGAAAAGTAGCTTCATAAGCTTTGAAATCATCCAAACTCATTATCACTACCGAAGGTGCATTTTGTCTGGTAACTAACAAAGGTGTCCGATCTGCTTCAATTTGATTAAGATGAGTCGCTAAATTTTGTCTAAAGTCTGTATATGTTACTGCATCCATAATTAATCTCGATCAATAACTGTACATATCATTGTACATATTAAAATAAAGGCGAAGCCTTAGCTATAAGCTCTAAGCTGCAAGCCAATAGCTTAATTAGAAGAGGTTTTAGACCGTAACCCAATTTAAAATTACCAAACTATGTTCGGTAGAGGTCTTAAATCCGAAAGCTCTAAGTTTAAAGCATCTTAGCAGGTAGTTAGTTAAAAAACTTAGGGCTTATAGCTTATAGCTTATAGCTTATAGCTTTTGATAAATGTGTAGCATGAGGTCTAATATTTAACCCTTGGATCGAGTACAGCGTAAACCAGATCGGCAATTAAATTAAACAACACGATTAAAATAGCGTAAATAAAGGTAATTGCCATCACCACGGGGGTATCACTACGATAAATCGAATCAATTAGCAATGCCCCAATCCCAGGAACTCGAAATACTTGTTCGGTAACCAACGCTCCTGTAAAAATAGCGGGAATGTCTAAAGCAATCAACGTCACTACAGGAATTAAAGCATTCCGCAAGACATGGTTTTTGATCGTGGCAAATTTACTCAATCCTTTAGATAAGGCTGTTGTGACATATTCCTGCTGTAATTCGTCTAACACTGCTGAACGAATAAAGCGCATCAAAATTGCCGCCTGATACAGTGCCAAAACCGATATGGGCATAATCGACTGTCTGACTTGTTCCACAAAGCTTTGCCAGTCAGTAATCTGGAGAGTGCTATTGAAAATGAAGGGAAACCAACCCAGCCGTACACTAAAAACAATAATAAACAGTAAACCTGTAAAAAAAGGTGGAATCGAAAATCCCAAAAAAGCGATCGTGGTAATGATTTGATCGGTAGCTGAATAACGCTTAACCGCCGAAATGATACCCAAAGGAAAAGCAATTAATAAACCCAAGATATAGGCAGTGCCAACAATCAGTAAAGTAGTGGGTAAACGTTGCCATAACAATTCTGCTACAGGACTTCTGCTGTTAAAGGAATAACCCATATCTCCCCGAATAAAAGAGCCAAACCATTTAAAATAACGAATATGGCTAGGCTGGTCTAAACCTAAAGATTTACGGATATTCTCGCGCACTTCAGCGGTAATTGCTGGATTTGAAGCAAATTCTCCTAAAGGATCTCCAGGAGCAAGTGCCAAGATAGCAAAAATAATGATACTGATCGCTACTAATGTGGGAATCGTCACTAGCAGCCTTTTAATTAGAAATTGCCTCATATTTGCTCAAGATGGTAGTCAAAGCTTATACCTCAATCGCTTTTCAAGTATACAGGCTAAAAATGTAGCAATACTAGACAATGTTCACCTCAGTTCGAGTTAAGAGAGTTTATCTGTTAAGGTAGCTATAAGCTCTAAGCTATAAGCTATAAGCTCTAAGCCCTAAGCTTTTAAATTAATTATTTGAGCCAGAAAATGACTTAAAAACAACAAAGGGATCTGGTTGACAACCAAATCCCCTAAACAGTAAGCATGATTAACTTAACTGTATTGTGATTAACCTAACTAAAATCTCTTAGGATAAACGATAGGCTTCAATACTTTGGTAATTGTTTTCTTCTTCATAAAGATGACAAACCTTAGTAACTTTTTGTACCAATTCCCAATTAAAAGTACAGTCTGGGTAAAGGTATTCACCCCAATTTTCAACCAGACTTTGATGCGCCTGACGCAAGTTGTACCAAGGAATAGCAGTAGTTAGGTGATGGGGAATATGCACGTTAATGTCGTGACAAAGAAATTCTACCCACCAAGGATACTTGCAGTTTACTGTTCCTGATAGTTGCGCGATCGCCTCATTCCATTTACCTTCTGGTTTAAAAGGAATCTCTGGCATCGTGTGGTGGAACATGGTAAAAGTACTCATCCAGAAATGATATACCAGCCAAGGCATGAGCCAAAATTTAATCAAGCCTGTAATGCCGAAAGCAAGCAACACGCCTAAGTAAGCTAAACCACCACCTATCACTACCAGTAAAATTGAAAAACGAACTTGTTCTCTTTGTTTGCCTTCAAACTTACTCCAGGTAAAATGCAGTTTTGCCCAATGAGCGATCGAACCCATCCACCAAAACCAGCCACGCATACGGCGATAAAGCCACTGTAAAGTAGGAGAGCAACTATCAAATGTTTCGGTAGTAAAAGGATCCCAGGCGTTGTCGACACCTAATTTATTGGTGTGCTTATGATGATGATTATGTAAAATACGCCAGGCATGATAGGGATAAATAATAGGTAAAGTCATAACATGCCCTACTAGATCGTTAACCCAAATACGATTAGAGAACGAACGATGACCACAATCATGAGCAATTACAAAAAAGCCTTGTAAACTTGTACCTAAAAATACCCAAGCAATAGGTAGTAGATACCAGGGTGAGACGGCAACAGCCCAATAGCCCAAGATTACGCAAATAACATTGATGAATAATTTGCTCCAGGCCTTGCGGGAGTTTTTGAGAAAAACTTCTTTAGGTAGAGTATTGATGATGTCTCGAAGCTTTACGTCGTCAGCCAACTGTGGAGATTGGAAGGATTCTGAACTCTGAGGTAATACTGCTGTCATAAAACTTGTTAGACGGTTTAAATGATATATCTATATAGATAGGGCCAATGAGAGATACTGCCCAATAAACTGTTGTTAAAGAGCGTTTTACTTATAGGCATAAAAACTTGCTCCCCAATGAAATTTATCACAGGAATGAGGAATTAGCCGATTTTTGACAGCAGCAGCAATTTTGTGCGTGACTGATCCAAAAATTCTAAGAATATAGCTTTTTTTACAATCCTTAATATTTATATCATAGTTGTGTCAACTATAAGTTTTGGATTTTAAAAATTAGTTTTTTGGACACTGAAAACAAACTAAATATTTAGATTAAAATACTCACTCAATCAAACTATTTGACCGATCCAACCTATTTTCAACCTATCCTACAAGTAAATTTTCTTCTGGATAATGCAAACTACTAGGGCTAGGATCGCCAATAAAAGCAGCAATTAGGAGCAGAATATTGACTCGTCCAATATACATTGCCAAAACGATGAGAAGTTTGGAAGTGACGCTCAAACTACTAGTGATGCCTGTCGATAATCCCACAGTGCCAAAAGCAGAAACTACTTCAAACAATACTGGTAATAGCTCAGAATTAGCCTCAAAAGAAGAAACTAAGATCGTGATTGCCACAATTGATGCTGCTGTCCCAAAAACTACTGCTACTGCTTTAAGAATCAAGTTACTGGAAACTTCTCGCTGATAGATAATTACTTGACTTTTGCCCCGTAAAACCGATTTAGTAGTGTTGTACATAATTCTAAAGGTGGTAGTTTTGATGCCTCCTCCAGTGCCGCTTGGGCTAGCACCAATAAACATCAAACCCATAGTAATAAATAGACCCGCCGTAGTCATTTTGCCAATGTTAATGGTATTAAATCCAGCAGTTCTGGTAGTTACAGACTGAAACCAGGCTGCCAAAATTTTGTCCTTAAAACTAAAGGGTGCTAAAGTCTCGGGATTATTCAATTCGGTCAGAAAAAATGCCACTGTTCCTGTAAGGAGCAGCAAAATAGTCGTGGTTACTACTACTTTAAAATTAAGGGAAAAACAAAATCTTTCAGCCTTGCCTTTGATTTTGCTAACAATCCACAAGTACATTTCGATAATTACCTGATAACCAATACCGCCAAAGATAATTAACCCCGTAATAACTAAGTTAACTATCCAGCTAGAGTAGTAAGTCATGAAGTTGTCAGGTAACAAACCAAACCCAGCATTATTCCACGCGCTGATGCTGTGGAAAATCGCATACCATAGTCCTGTTGACCAACCATATTTAGGGACAAAGGGGATCAATAATAAAAAGATGCCAGTAATCTCAAAGAGCATTGTGGTAGCAATGATCGATTTCATTAAATTGCTGCTACCCTGCAAAAATGGGCGATCGAAAGATTCTTGAATCGCAAATTTTTGTCTTAAATCAAACTTCCTTCCTATGAGCAAAATTAAAAAAGTGGTGCTGGTCATGTAGCCTAAACCACCAACTTGGGCTAACAGGGCAATAGTTAATTGCCCCCAAAAAGAAAAATAAGTTCCTGTATCCACTACCGCTAAACCAGTTACGCAGACAGCGGAAGTAGAGGTGAACAGAGCCACGACGAAACTCTGCCAATTCCAGGTTTCTGAAGTTATAGCAAAGGGCATCATTAGCAGTAGAGTGCCAATTACAATCACAGCCACAAACCCGAGACATATCGTACGAGCAATAGTCATAGCAAAATATAAATATAAATATACTGATCACTGATCATGAATTATAAATCTTGCTGGGGTCAACACGGTAGTTGGATAATCGCGCTACCATCATCAAGCAAGTGTGGTCAGAAACTGCTTGGCTTGGCAGCATCCTCTAGCAGCAACAATTTTGTTAGCTCTTGCCATTCAGGTGAACTGGTTAGGCTGCTGGCATCAAATTCAACTCCCCAGTTATGGGCAAAATCAGCAAAACTTTCGACCCAGGTGATTAGAGTTTCAACACCCGAATTAAAACGATAATTCCAAGCCTGCTGAAGATATTCCATTGTTTCTGCTTGATACCCTGTGTAATGAAGATACCAAGCAATCCAAACTAACGTACCGTGACGCACAGAATGTTCCATTAATCTAACTTCTGGCGGCAGATTAGGCTGACTAAAAAAATCATTAGTTACCGCCACTAGAGAGCGAGCTTGAGGTAAACCCTTGTGCATCGCGCTAGATTCGTGCTGACGATAGCAAACGGTTATTTGTCTAAGCCAGGCCGTTTTACAGCCTTTTAACGCTAGTTTAAGCACTAAATTAGTATCTTCTGCGGGAGGAAAACGAGCATCAAATCCACCAACATACTGCAACCATTCTCGACGAAACATCATAGCGCTGGGTAATACGGGTTTCCAGCGTAACCAGTTGGCAAGATCTAATTCAGGAATTTGCACCCAAGGACGTACATCGAGTAGTTTATTTCCCTGATGATCGACTCGCTGCCAGCCACTATGTATTATGCCTAGATCGGGACGTTTTAGCAGCATTTCTGCTTGGAGAGATAACTTTCCTGGCAGAAAATAATCATCTGCATCTAAAAAAGCAATTAAGTTACCTTT
>JBDKJC010000022.1:0-11881 GCA_039796815.1 Cyanobacteriota bacterium
CCTTTTACCTTGCCATGTGAATCAAAATCGGGAATATAGGTAGCATTCATCCAGTAAGAGCTACCGTTATCAGCAATCGGCTGACTTTCAAAAGTAACCGTTTTACCCCCTAATGCAGTTTTGATATAGGGCAGCATTTTTTGATAGTTTTTTTCCCCAACCAGCTCTTTGATTGCTTTACCCCGCAAACTAGAACGGGATTTGCCATACCAGGTTTCGTAGGTACGATTATTATAGATATAACGCTGTTCATGGTCGATGTAAGCAATTAATACTGGCAGCGCATCGGTGATTAACTTTAGTTGTTCCTCACTTCTTTGGAGAGATTTTTCAGCTTCAATGCGATCGCTGATATCCATGATGGTTTCTAACACTTTGAGAACTTTACCCTCAGAATTTACTGTTGGTTCACCTCTACTTTCGATATATTTGATCGTGCCGTCTGGTAGCAGTAATCGATAGTTTAGTTCCCAAGATTGTCCTTGTACGTGTCCTGCACGCAAAGTTTTTTTAACTAGTAACAGGTCTTCCGAATGAATACGAGCTAAGATTTCTGCACAAGATGGTAGTACGGGATATTGTTGTGCAAAGCCTAAAATATGAAATAATTCTTCTGACCAGCTTTTTTGGTTTGTTTCATGGTCATATTCCCAACTACCAATTTTGGCAATTTTTTCCGCTTTTGCCAGCAGAGCTTGGGAAGTTTGCAGCTTTTCAAGGGTCTGTTGCCGTTCGCTAATATCTTTCAGCATAACCGTAAATAGCATTCCTGAATTAGTTTGTAATTTTGCCACAGACGCTTCGGCAGGAAATTCATGACCATCTTTACGACGACCATAAACATTAGTATTACGCTCTGCCATTTTGCGCGAGTTTTTTGTTAATTGAGCAAATAGATGAATGTGATGCCGATGTACCTGACGAAATGTTTTCGGCAAAAGAATATCTAGAGGCTGTCCCATAATTTCTTGCGCCTGATAGCCAAAGATTCTTTCTGCACCTTGATTAAATAGCTGAATCTGCTGCTGCTCATCAATGGTAATAATTGCCTCATCGGCATTGTCCAGAATACCCGCTAGCTTTTGCTGATTTTCTCTTAAATCCTGTTCAGTTTGCTCTCGTTCGCTAATTTCAGCATGTAATAGTTCGTTGGTAGCGGATAGCTCTCTAGTACGTTCTAACACTAGCTGCTCGGCATAATTAAGCAGTTGAGCTTGGGATAATGCCAATCCCAGCTGATCGGCTAGCTGATTAAGTAACTGAATTTCCTCTTGCTGCCACTGTCGCGGATTGTGACATTGATGAGCAATTAAAAGACCTTGGAGTTTGCCTTGAGAAAGAATCGGCACAACTAATTTTGCCTGAATTTGAAACTGTTTTAAAAGCTGTTTAATATCTGGATCGATGGAGGCAGTAGCCAGATTATCGATCGCCAGTGCTTCTCCCTGGTAATATCTAGCTAAATATTCACCCATTAATAAGGGATCTGCCAGCTCATAATCCAACATAGGCGGTAGATCGGGTAAAATTGCCTCGCTAATCGGCATAACGGTATTATTTGATTTGAGTTCGACAATTAAAACGCGATCGCAAGCCAGTAGATGCTGCACCTCAGTGACGGCAGTTTGCAAGATTTCGTCAAGTTCAATTGACATGCGAATCTTACCCGTGATTTCCGTCAGTAGTTTGGTTTGCCGATACTGAAATTCTAACTTATTCCAAACTCGCCTCTGTTCGGTAACATCAATACCTGTGGCAATAATAAATTCAATCTCTCCCTGAGCATCAAGCAGTGCAGTATTCGACCAGGAAATTAAATTTCGGCTACCATCTTTAGCAAGCCAATGGTTTTCATATTGGTTATGAAACTGTCCTTGTAGCAGTCGTTCAAATACGGCTTTAATCGCTGCTGTTTCTTTACTTGGGGTCAAAAAATCCCAAACTTGTTTACCTTTAACCTCTGCAAAGCAATATCCAGTAACTTGTTCGCAAGTATGATTAAAACTAACTATTGCTCCCTGTCGATCTAGTACTGCTACCAATGCACCGACAGTATTAATCACCGCTTCAGAGAAATCCCGTTCCTGCCGAAGTTGTAGTTCTACCTGTTGTTGATGATCATAGTTATGGTTATCTACTGTTTGTTTTTCCAGTTTAGGCGTTAGGGAGTGGATAAAAGTTTTAGAGTCAATCACCCCAAGTAATTTCTGCTCCTCATTCAGAATTGGTAAATAGCTAATTAGATGTTGCTGGAAAAATAACTGTGCGGAATGAAGATCGTGACATTGCGATCGCGACATAGTTAATACTGGTTGAGTCATCACCTTTTCAGCAGTCGTAGTCGCTAAATCGGTTTCTGTGGCTACCAACCTCACTACGTCACTGGGAGTTAAAATACCAATTAATTGATTAGCTGCGACTATTAGCAGACATCTGGGCTGATTTTTAGCTTGCTGTTGAGCAATCAAAGTTACTGCGTCTTTCAGTAAAGTATGTGGCGCAATAGTTAAAACCTGAGATTTAATATATTGATCGATAGTCACTATGATGTCAACAGCTAAGTAATCAAAAGATTATCCAATAATCTTAAACAAATGAAGAGGATAAACGCAGTGTTAGTTGAAAGTAAAGTAAAACTTTGAGGAATTTGTGAAGAAGAAGGCGAATTGTGTCGATCTTACTTAACTCTAGCGCGTTTTAAACGATTAAGAATGCGGTTTGCCAATACTGAACCAGTTACAGGCTTAAAAACATAATCATCTGCACCAATAGTAAATGCTTGATTCTGGGTTTTTTCATCCTGATGTACGCTCAAAAATAAAACTGGTAGATGTTGCCAATAGCGATCGCCTCTTAAAATCTGACAAAGTTCAATGCCATTAATATCTGGCATCTCTATATCTAACACTAAGATATCTGGCTCGACATCCTCTAAAACCTCCCAAAACTGGGTTGATTTATCTAAGGTAGTAATCTTAAAACCCCAAGGTTGGAGAGACATTTTTAAAGAGAGTAGCACTTGAGGATCGTCATCGATAATCAATACTTTGGCAGCATGACCCAGATTTTCCAGTAGCTCGGAAACTGCTGAGATGGCAGCGATTGGCTCAACAGAATTTGGTAAAATCAAATTTCCTCCCTTGCGGGCGAAATTCAAACGATCTAACAACTGAGGAGATTGAGCGATCGCCACTATAGGTAAGCTGGATTGACGTTGATGTAGCTGTTCGAGAAATTCTAAATCTTCTCCATCAGGAAAAACAATTTGATAGAGTAAAACGTCGATCGATTCTTGCTCAATTATTGTCTGAGCTTGAACAAAATCTGAAGCAGCATAAGTCTTCATCCCGCTATTGTTAGCTTCTGTAATTAACTTTTGGTCGAAATCGCTGTTGAAAGTGCGATCGACAATTAACAATGAAATATTCTTGGTTAGGGCATCTTTGACAGTTTCCTCAAAGGGCTGATGTTGTAGTTCAGTATTCAGAGATGTTGTCAGTCTAACTATTTGTTCTAAGTCTGCTTGCTCAAGCGAATTATGCTCGAGTAGCTTTTCAATCTGTTTGGCAATTCTTGAACCTTCTGGAAAACCGAAGCAACCTAAAGAACCTGCTAGTTTATGAGCCGAACTTCTGGCTTGAGCTTGTAGTTCATCACTCAAGCAATTATCTGCTAATGCTATTGCTAGATTCTCTAAATCTGCTAATCTTTCAAAAGCTAAATCTTTAAACTTTAACCAAATTTGACTGATGGTTGCGGTTTTGTCCTGCGCTGCATTAGTTGTAGGTAGCGATTTACCACTTGCCTTAAGATCATCATCGGACTTGAGGCGATAACCGACACCGTAAACCGTTTTAATCGTGTCTTTTGCCATTCCAACCGCCTTCAGCTTTTGGCGCAATCCCTTGATATGCGTTCTAACAGCTTCTTCGCCTGGCGGATCTTCCCCCGCCCAAAGATTATTAATAATTGCCCCTGGACTAAATACCTGCTGTGGATGGCGCATCAATAATTCGATCATGCCATACTCTTTAGGAGTCAAAGGTAAAAGCTGATTTTGAACATGAACTTCATGGGTTTTAGGATCGAGACTGAGATCTTGCCATTCGATGATCGGTGAGAAGACATTAATTTCTCGGCGTAGTAATGCTCGAATTCTCGCTGTCAGTTCGTCAAAATTGAAAGGCTTGACTACATAATCATCTGCCCCTGCGTCTAGCCCTAAAACTTTATCATTCTGGCGATCGCGAGCAGTCAAGAGCATAATTGGCATACTATAGCCATCAGCCCTAATTTTTTGACACAGTTCGACACCATCAATATCGGGTAACATCCAATCGAGAACCACCAGATCGAAGTCAAACAGCAGAACGAATTCCCAGCCCATCTCTCCTGTGTTGGCGATATCTACAGCATAACGCTGTTCGATTAGTTTGCTTGCCAAAGCCTCCATTAACTGCTCGTCGTCATCTATAAGTAAGATTCTCATTGATCGGCTAGTTACATCCCATCACTATCTTACAGCTTATTTTCCATAGACCTTTTGCAGAAATTACAAATCATTAGACTTCTTGCGTGAGGTCAGGCTAAAGAGTAAGCGAAAAAGGAATGATATTTTACTCTTACGTTATTAAAATTGATTTATTCATTTTGTGGCTCATCAAACTCACGTTTGCCAAGTGCCATGAAAGCCAGGTGGAATAACACTAGGCAATGCCAAACGACAAAGAGCTTCTGCTGATAAGCGATCGCTTTGATAGATTCTGACTTCACTACTATCGGTATTGCCATCATAGACGACAGTTAATAACCAACCATGTTCGGGATTGTCTTGACGAGGAACTAAAATTGGCTCAGAAGGATAGCAGTTTTCTCCCAGATCGGCGATCGCTATTTTACCAGTTTCTCGATCAAAACAGGCGATCGCATTAAATAATTCTGTTCCAGGAGTCACCCCGTCGCGATGCACATTTAAGTAGGTATAACGCCAATTCTGCCCTACTTTGGCAGGAGAAACTAAGGGAAATTCATTACCAGCAGCTAATATTTGTTGATTACTGATTACTTTTGCCGTCTGTGGATCGATAACCAATGACCACAAAGTTCCTGGTGCTTTAGTTTCACTATAGCCAGAGGCAACTTCTTTTAAATACTGGTTAGTATCAAAATCTTCATAGCGAGTAAATTCACTCACAATATTACCGTCTCGATCTACGTAACCATTGGCAAAATGCCATTGAAACCAAGGATCGGTTTGACCACGACTAACCAAAGATAAGTCATCGCGATCGAAGATTAAAATTTCTGTACCTAATTCTGCTTTCCATTCAAGAGCATCACTGTAGCTTTTTTGCCCTAACATTACAGAGGGAATACTAACTCGCACAGGAGAAACCAAAAAGATTAAATATTGTCCTGCAAAGCAAAAATCATGAATCAAAGGTAATCCCGCAAGCGGGTGAGAATTTTGTTGTTCTAACTTTCCTGTAGGCGCGCAACGATAAAGATTTAGGAGAGTATTTGCGCCATTGGAAACCCCAAAATTAAAAATATTTCCCGTTACGGGGTCAACTTTAGGATGAGCCGAGAAAGGTTGCTTGTCTGTCAAAGCCGATAGGCGATCGATACCAATAGTTTCTAAAGTCTGCAAATCTAATGCGTGGGGGTTTCCCCCTTCCCAAAGAGCCAGTAAACGTTCAGGTAAAGCCAAAACTGAAGTATTAGCTGTATTTTTAATCGGTTTAAGCCAATTATTCCAAAATGCCCCCGCAGCCGTCATGCCATAATTGGGATAAATATAAGCATCTGCTGACTGTTCAGATAGATAGCCCTGAGTTTGTACGTAACGATAAACTCCCCTTGCCCCTGTATCTGTAAAATGAACCCCTAAAATAGCACCATCACCATCAAACCAATGCCCTACTCTTTTGCCACCTCTAGATAGCCTAGCTGGACCATTGCGATAGAGTGAGCCACGCAAATCCGAGGGTATTGCACCAGAGATGATTGATAGCGGTGTTAGATCGAATTCCGTAGCGGGTTGGGCGATCGCTTTTGACCAGGCTTTCTGTTTAGATGTAGTTATCATCAGGCTTTTAAATTGGGTTTTGTAACTAATTGGAAATTTAGGGAACAGCGGACAACGATATATTAGCAATGATAAGCAGCAGAAAATTGCCTAAACTCTAGCTATAGTCTGAGATTAAATCGCCTGTAGAGTAGACCTCTTGTATAAAAAATAACCGTTTCAAGAATAACTTTTTTCCAACCAAATCGATCGACTGATTAGAATTCATGAAAAATTTATTAAGAACATGCTTGTATTAATTCTTTTATATGATAATCCCAGATAGCAAGGCAAAAATTCAATGAGCTAAAAGCTAAGAGCTAATAGCCAATAGCTAATAGCTTTTGGATAACACTTAAAATTCATTGCCCAGCTAACTTTATTACTACATACTCCAAACCATGCTCATTAAAGGAACAGCTAAAAACGATACACTCAAAGGAAAAAATACCAACGATACAATTAAGGGCAATGCTGGAGACGATTATTTGTATGGTGGCGATGGAGACGATCTAATTGATGGTGGGGCTGGCAATGATTCATTGTATGGTGGGAGTCAAAGCGAAGCTCCTTACACTACAGGAGGTAGTGACACTTTAACAGGAGGTAAGGGGTCAGATGTCTATTCCATTTCTTTGGAAAATGGTGGAGGAAGCGTAATTCGGGGAGAGTCAGCTGATGCTGGTGTTTCTATTTTGGCAGACAATGCTGATTTTGATGCCATATTCAATGCTACAACTGAAAAAGAACTTTTGAAGATCTTTAATGACCCTAAAACATGGGGTGATGCAGCTATTGAATTATCTCGTCCAGAAAAAGGAATTGTTGGTTTAGAGAAGTCTGGTACTAGTTTAATTATCGATCTTAATCGCGATGGCGCTGCCGAAGCTAGCGATGACCTGACCATCACGAACTACTTTGACGCTCAAGGAGATCTGGGTAAAGGCGCTCCCGTGATAATTAATAACATTACAGACCAACAAGACGTTGTGGACTTTTTTGCTTAGAGCGATCGCCTTTAAGCTTACCGTATCTCCTTTATTGATCTCGGTATCTTCAGTACTAGATTGAATTATAGGACTGACATTGTTAATAGTTATGCTCTCTTCATCTGAAGCGATCGCTTCCACCGTAGGAATCGATGACAGTTAGAGTGCCTGTATAAGTTCCAGTTCCATTATCTTAGT
The DNA here is from genome assembly GCA_039796815.1 of Cyanobacteriota bacterium. GTDB lineage: Bacteria > Cyanobacteriota > Cyanobacteriia > Cyanobacteriales > Xenococcaceae > Waterburya. The sequence continues at coordinate 7,255 of JBDKJC010000022.1, forward strand.
AGTGGCGAACGGCTATTTGCTGTTGTGCCGTCATTTATCATGTTCTCTTTTTGAAGTTTTAAGAGCGATCGCACGTAATCTAGGGGGAAAATTTGAAAAGCGCCGTGAAATTAGCTAACCAAACTTCAATGAAGTTTCATAACAATATACGCCTATATTAGTATCTTTGGTACTATAAATGTAATGCCAACGCTAAAAAAAACGCTTCAAATCCATATCCCCAGATAACTTTATTACTACATACCCTAAACCATGCTTATTAAAGGAACAGATAAAAACGATAACCTCGAGGGAACTACTAAAAACGACACTCTCAACGGCAATGCTGGAAATGACAATATCTATAGTGACAGTGGAGATGATTTAGTTTCTGGCGGGGCTGGAGATGATTCATTGTATGGAGGTAGCCCAGATCAAGATATCCTAGTTACAGGGGGTAGTGACACTTTAACAGGAGGGAAAGGTCAAGATGCCTATGGCATCTCTTTGGAAGCTGGTGGAGGAAGTGTGATTCAGGAAGAATCGGCAAGTAACGATGTTGTTCTTATTTTTGCGGAAAACATCGATCTTGATGCTATGGATTCTTTAGATGGTACTGCTATTGAAGCTGGTGATTTAGAAGCTGTTAATGAAGCTGTGGAGGTTTTTAAGAACCCTAATACATGGGGTGACGCAGCTATTGAATTATCTCGCCCAGAAAAGGGAATTGTTGGTTTAGAAAAGTCTGGTACTAGTTTAATCATTGATATTAATCGCGATGGTGTTGCAGAAGCCAGCGATGACCTTACCATCACGAACTATTTTGACGCTCAAGGAGATTTGGGCAAAGGCGCTCCCGCGTTAATTAACAACATTATAGACCAGCAAGACATTGTGGACTTTTTTGCCTAGTAGTTCTGGTACATTATCAAATCAGCGGATTGATGAAATATAAATTTTTAACTCTAGTTTGCTTGATCATTACATCAGTTTTAACTAGTAAATTGAGCTTGGCACAAAACCAAACAGATTCTCAAGAGCTTTACGAACTATGCTCTAAGTTTCCTTCTAATAGTCGATGTGAAGGAGTAGGAACACCCATTCCTTTAAAAGAAAGAGATGGCAAGGAAATAAATTGCAAATTTGCTTTTGATACTGGAGTATTAAAGCAATCAGGAGGGTGTAAACTGCTCACCGACGGAAATACTTTAACGATTTATCAGGAACAGGGAGAAAAAATCGAGCTTCTTGAAAATAAACGCAGTACATCCGAAACAAAAATTAAAAGCGATCGCATTTTTATTTCTAATTATCAAGTTTGGAATAAGATTCATCGTTGGGAAATTGGTTTTGTACCAAAAAATAATAATGATTCTGAAAAGACCAACTCCACTAACTTCATGGTAATTTTGCTAGAAGAAGATACGGCAGAATCTTTAGCGAAAGAAATTAATTCCTTCCCGTCTTATAACCCTGAGCTTTTAAACAAACATGTAGCAAATAATGCTCAGACTAAATCTGCTGCTGTAAAACGTTTGCTAGCAACTAATGAATGTAATGATTGCGACTTATCTAATGCCAATTTACAAAATGCGAATTTGGCAGGGGCAAGCTTAGAAGGAGCAAACTTAACCAAAGCTAATCTGGAAAATGCCAACTTACAGCAGGCTAAGTTAAATAGTACTTATATGTTAGGAGCTAATTTAGCAGGGGCTAATCTAACTCAAGCAGAACTTGAGGGAGCAAATTTAACTCTGGCTTCTTTGAATAAATCTATCTTGTCAAATGCAAGTTTGCGGGGAGCTAACCTACAAAGAGCTAATTTACAACAAGCGAATTTAACAAAAGTAGATCTTAGCGCACCAAGTCTATTACAAGATGCTAATTTAGCCAATGCTAATTTAAGTAACGCCAATTTAAAAGGAACTAATTTTAAAAATGCTAATTTGCAAAGAGCAACTTTAAAAGGAGCAGATTTAAGCAAAACTGACATTAAACCGAAAGATATTCCTAATAACTATAGTACTGGGGAGCAACTAGCAGATTTATTTATCGGGTTGCCAATTTTTTCTCTTAGTAGTGGAGGGGTTGATTTTTTTACCAGTTTCTTGGGAGCTAATCTTGAAGGAGCTAAACTCAGCAATACAGATTTAGATAAAGTTTCATTTAAGAATGCTTCTTTAACCAATACTGATTTTAGTAATTCTAATCTGGAAGAAGACCAGCTTGAAGACGTTAAGTTATGTGGTGTAATCCTGGCTGACGGTTCCCGTCGCGATCGCGATTGCCGATAAAATATCGTCCTGCACGAATATGGCGATCGCTCTTTTGAGTGGGCAAAATAGAAGACAAGCCAATAATCGTTTCAAGAATGACTTGTTGTCTATCAATATATACCTCTACCTAGTTCGATTTCCTAATGGCGATCGCTTTTGGTCTAGCTTTTTGTTTAGATCTAGTTATCATCAGACCCTTAAATTGGGTTTTATAACTAATTCAAAATTTATGGGACAGCGGACAACGATATACTAACTAATAATAAGGAGCAGAAAATTGCCTAAACTCTAACTCTAATTTGAGATTAGCTTAATCCAAATCCAACACGACATATAAATATGAATTCAGGAATTGACTTACAAGGAAGTTTTGTCCAAACTCTCCAAGATTTTGGGCTTCCCGTTGGTTTAGCCAAAACAATTTGGCTGCCTTTGCCAATGTTGTTAATGATTATTGGGGCAACCGTGGGAGTTTTAGTAGTAGTTTGGCTAGAGCGAAAAATCTCGGCTGCTGCTCAACAGCGTGTCGGACCAGAATATGCAGGACCACTAGGCGTATTACAGCCAGTAGCTGATGGGATCAAACTAGTTTTTAAAGAAGACGTTATTCCCGCTAAAGCCGATCCTTGGTTGTTTACCATTGGTCCTGTCTTAGTGGTAGTTCCCGTATTTATGGCTTATCTGATCGTACCCTTTGGACATAATTTAGTCGTAACAGATTTAAACGTTGGGATCTTTATCTGGATTTCACTATCTAGTATTGCCCCGATTGGTCTATTGATGTCAGGTTATGCTTCCAATAATAAATACTCTCTCTTAGGTGGATTACGAGCAGCAGCTCAATCTATTAGTTATGAAATTCCCCTGGCTTTATCCGTATTGGCGATCGCGATGATGTCTAATAGTCTTAGTACAATTGATATTGTCGAACAACAGTCTGGTTATGGCATTTTAGGCTGGAATATTTGGCGACAACCCGTAGGCTTTATTATCTTTTGGATTGCAGCTCTTGCTGAATGTGAACGTCTGCCCTTCGATTTACCTGAAGCAGAAGAAGAATTAGTGGCAGGTTATCAAACAGAGTATTCTGGGATGAAGTTTGCTTTATTCTATCTTGGTTCTTATGTGAACTTAGTGCTATCAGCTTTAGTGTTTGCTGTTCTCTATTTAGGTGGCTGGGAATTCTTTATTCCCCTAGATCGTTTAGCCGATTGGATTGGTGTTGCCGATACTACTCCCTGGTTGCAGGTCTTGACTGCTTCATTAGGTATCATTATGACCTTGGTAAAAGCTTATTTTCTAGTATTTATTGCCATCTTATTACGTTGGACTGTTCCCCGTGTGCGGATCGATCAATTGTTAGACTTAGGCTGGAAATTCCTCTTACCAGTTTCTCTAGCTAATCTCTTAATTACTGCCGCTTTGAAATTATCTTTTCCCGTAGCTTTCGGTGGCTAATTAAAGTCAAAAGTATTTAACTTAAAAATAAAGTACAGCGAAGATCATGTTTAACATTCTCAAACAAGTGCAAGACTATGCCCAAGAAAGTTGGCAAGCTGCTAAATACATAGGTCAAGGTCTTTCAGTCACCTTCGATCACATGCAGCGTCGTCCTGTCACTGTTCAGTATCCTTATGAAAAACTAGTTCCTTCCGAGCGCTATCGCGGTAGAATTCACTACGAATTTGATAAGTGTATCTCCTGTGAAGTTTGTGTTCGCGTCTGTCCGATTAATTTGCCCGTAGTTGACTGGGAATTTGATAAGGCAGCTAAAAAGAAAAAGCTCAAGCATTACAGTATTGATTTTGGGGTCTGTATCTTTTGTGGTAACTGCGTTGAATACTGCCCGACAAATTGCCTTTCCATGACTGAGGAATACGAACTCGCTTCCTATGACCGTCATGAGCTTAACTATGACAACGTAGCTTTAGGACGCTTACCTTACAAGGTGACTCAAGATCCAATGGTAACTCCCCTCAAAGAGTTTGCTTATCTACCAAAAGGCGAGGCTGAACCTCATGGTTTGCCTGTAGGAGCAAAGCGTGCAGGAAAACGTCCAGAGGAAATTTTAAAAGAGATTGAAGCTGCTCAACCAAAAGAGGAAGCGGCAAAAGAAGGATAAAAAACGAGATATAAGAGACAAGTTACTGGTTTATCTTAAAAAGCTATCGGGTTTAATGCCCCCACTAAACTTCGTTTAGTGGTTCTTTAATTAGAAGAGGTTCAAAGCCTCTTGTAATTGAGCTAATAGCTGATAGCTGATAGCTGATAGCTAGGGCGAAGCCCTTTACTTCGCTCTTATATTTCCTAATTTATTCTCAAATGATTGAGTAATTTAGCAAGAGGAGAAAAAAGTGAATTTAGCTGAAGGG
>JBDKJC010000023.1:0-11823 GCA_039796815.1 Cyanobacteriota bacterium
TCTCCAACCTTAAAGAACTACCATCTAAGCCAGTTTCCAAGAGAATTTGATCGAGTTTTTGAATAAATTCAGGCTCTTGTAGCTGTTGACTAGCTAGGTTAATACTCATTTTGAGGGAGTCGATCTGAGGAATAGAAGCAAATTGTTTGCGCCAGGCTTGTAACTGTCGGCAGGACTCTCTAAGCAACCATTGACCAATGTCTAAGATTAAACCAGTATCCTCGGCAATCGGAATAAATTCTACTGGCGAAATAGAACCCCGCTCAGGATGTTGCCAGCGAATTAAAGCTTCAAAACCCACCAATTGGTTATTATCTAGAGAGATAATTGGTTGGTAGTGCATAGTCAACTCTTCACGTTTAAGTGCAAAACGCAAACTGTTCTCTAATTCAACCAACTTAAGAGTTTCATCGTACATCGTCTGGTCAAAAATTGTGTAGCGTGCTTTACCCTTGTCTTTGGCGCGATACATGGCAATATCAGCATCCCGCATCAGATCGGCAGGGTTACTATATTCGCTTGAGCCAAACACAATGCCAATACTAGCGCTGGTAAAAATATTCTGACTCTGTAATTCAAATGGCGATCGCATTTTTTGCTGAATTCGTTCGCCGATTGAAGTTGCATCCTGAATACTTTTGATCCCATCTAGTAAAATGACAAATTCATCTCCTCCCAAGCGAGCGACAAGATCGTTTTCTCTAACACATTCTTGGAGTAGATTAGATACGCCAATTAATAGTTGATCCCCAATTGAATGACCCAGGCTATCATTGATCACCTTAAAGCGATCGAGGTCGATGAATAGTATTCCATACTTATAATCAGGATTGCGTTTGGCATGAGCAATAGTAAATTCAATTCTTTCGATCAACAAAGTTCGATTCGGCAATCCTGTTAAGCTATCGTGTAGAGCATCATGGATTAACTGTTGTTGTACTCGCTGACGCTCATTAATTTCTTCGCGTAGTTTCTGCACCACAGTTTTTAGTTTGATCGTGCGTTGATAAACTCTTCTTTCAAGATCTTGGTTTAATTCTGTGATTTCAGCCTTGGCTAATTGTAGAGCAATTTGATTTTTGACCCGAACTAAAACTTCTTTAACTTGAATCGGTTTGCTAATATAGTCGACTCCCCCAACTTCAAAAGCTTTAACCTTATCTAAAACATCATCTAAAGCACTGAGAAAAATAACTGGGATATCGCAAGTCTCCTTATTAGCCTTTAACTGTTGGCAAACTTCATAACCATCGATATCAGGCATTTTAATATCTAATAAAATTAGATCGGGCAGAATTGTACTTGCACCTCGCAATGCCGTCGAACCATTTTTAGCACAACGTACTTGATATCCTTGCTTACTTAAAGTATTTGCCAGAATCTGCAAATTATCAGCAAGATCATCAACCACTAAAATACTAATTGTCTGGCTAGAAGCAGAGATCGTCATTGTTCTTATTTGGGTGTGTGAGGATAGACTATCTTAAGTGAGTGAAGAATCCGATCATTTTAATGAGAGTAAGGATTCACTAGTTAATTGCTTTTACTTTTTTTTACTAGATTAATAATCTTATCGAAATCAAAGTCGTTTACCTGTTTTTGCAGGGATTTTTTTAGGTTGTCATGTTCTGGAGGGATTTCTTGTAACAATTGTGTAAGTAAATCTCGATCTAAGACTGTTGCCGCCTGCTCTAAATGATTTAACCACTGGTTAGACATGACATTTAGAGTATCCGCTGTCAATTTAAAATTGCTAGTCGCGGTTGGAGAACCAGTTGATTCGTAAACGTATCGTATTCCCAAATGTTGGGCAATTTTGTCAAAAATAACTTGTTCTGAAAAGGGTTTGCCGACAAAATCGTCACACCCCGCTGCTTTAAACAGCGATTTATCTTCTTCTAAAGTGCTAGCACTTAATGCCACAATCGGCGTATACCAGGTTTGGGAATAAGACTTAATTCTTCTTGTAGCCTCACAACCATTCATGACTGGCATTCTTAAATCCATCCAAATCATATGAGGTTGCCAACGCAACCAAACATCAATTGCTTCTTGACCATTAACTGCCTCTTGAATTTTAAAACCGACAGGCTCTAAAAATCTTTTCATAATTGCCCGATTCGTTTTGGAATCGTCCACAATCAAAATTCGATATTCAATCTGGTCTGATTCTAGACCGATAATTCTTCTCAAACTTGATTGAATTTGCAATTTCTGAGCAACAACACTCTCTGTTGGAATCTCTAAATTAAAAATTATGCCTGATTTTGAGAGCTTATTCTTGCTGACGCTAATATCTCCTCCCATTAATTGAGCTAGTTTACGGCTAATCGGTAGGTTTAGGGAACTACCTTCAGTCGATGTTACTTCTTGTTGCACCGCAACCAGAGGCTCAAATAAAGTAGCTACTTCTTGGGTGGAGAGTGATAAATTAGCATTTTCCACCTCAAAAACTAGATGATAATATTTCTGAGGCACATTTTGGCGATCGCCTTGAGAACTAACTCTAAAGCTGATATCGTCAGTGGGGGTGGATTGGAGGCAATAATTAATTAAATTTCTCAAAATCTGCCGTAGTCTGCGTTCATCTATACGAACCCCCTGCGGTAAATCATGTTCTCTAATGACTGAAAATTCCCAACCTTGATTACGAGCCTGAAACTTAAAGCTTTGCTCGATATTATCCAGCCAATCATGAAAGTCTACATGATTATCTTCTAAAGTTAATCGGTTTGTCTCAATTTTCGCCAGATCGACTACATCATTAATAATTGATAATAAACGTTCTCCACTACGATTAATAATGGCAATATTTTCTTGGCTTGACTGGGTTGTTGATAATTCTTGCTCCATAATTTGCGTAAATCCAAAGATCGCATTTAAAGGCGATCGCAATTCATGACTCATATTTGCCAATAAAGTATATGGCTCATAATCAACGGTTAGATTATTTTGAGCAGTTGCAGCTCTTGTTTCGTCTGTTTCAACAACTAAATCGGCTTGATTGTTTGGTGATTCAGCTACTGTTTGAGGCTCAGTTTCGAGAGCGGGACTTAAGAGAAGCGGATTATGCTGTTCTATCTCTGAGTTTTGGTTTCTAATTAATAAGGTCAACCAACCATAGTTCAAAACACCCAAGACGATCGCTGATAACAAATAAATGACATACTGGTGCTTAGATTGCCAATAATTTTCGTCTACCGAGTCTATCGCCAACTCCGATTGTGGAATAGTCACTACCAGCCAGCTAGATCCTAGTGTTTGGCTTTGCCAGGGTGTGACTTGTGCTAAAACACGCTGCTGGTTAATTTTAAAACTGAAGTTACGAGGCTGATTTAGCTCGGAATTGGAAGATGCATTTAATTTGGGTTGAAGATAGCTCCAAATATTTTGGTCAGTAATCACGGAATTAGTACCAGCTTTGCCCAAGTTGCTACCAATAATTGAACCATCTTGAGCGATCAGAGCAGTTTCAAATGAATAGCCAAGATTTATTTCTGACAAATAATTATCCAGCTGCTGTTTGAAAGATTGAGCTTGAAGATCGTTAGAATTAGGCTTTATGGCTGATTCGGTTTTATTTAAATGTAATAATATGCGATCGCTAACTTTTTTGGTGTAGTTATTGCCAATCTGGTTAATAATTTTATTTTCGTCTTGCATTAAAGAGTATTCTAAGATACCAAACATAGCTAATGAATTAAAGCTAGTTGTCAGCATAATCAATAGATACAAAGACCGCTTGATTCTCTTCATTTGTATCTTGCTTTTAAGATTTTCTAGTTGTTTAATTCTTTTTTTTAAATTCATGTACGCTTCTGCAATAAATAAAAAAACAGACGCTTTAACCTGAAAAGTAGCTAATCAACAAATGTTAAAATTAAACTGCGACAGATTCTACAATTAATTAAACGTAATTTAAAACCTAAATAATATTAATTAATTGTTATGCCGATTGTCACTTTGGATCTTGATTTACTAAGGTGAACTTTATGGTAAATTTTCAAGTGTAACAAACAAAATCAATCGACCTTTATTTAGCAAATTTTGACTCAAACCGTACCATAGCAATTTCAACAATAGATTTGATAACCACAAGCATAAGTAATTATAGACATAAATTAATTAGCTGTGACCGCAATTCTCGCAGATTATTATTTAAAAAAAGTAAGGAGTTAGTTGTTGAAAACTGCTTTTATCCTTAAATACTCATAGTTTTACGCTACTAGCTAGCAAGACTATGATTAACGAAAGATAATTAAAAGATAATCGACAGGTAATTAAAAGATAATTAAAAAGAGGGAAGTCACGAATCAACAACGCAGTTCCTTAGAACTATGAAGCTAATTTATAACTTTCCCTCTTTAGTTTCTTCAGTCAGACAATAATGTTGACTACAATTGCCGATTTTGCACTACCGATATTTAACGATAAATTAAGTAGTCTTGCGGTAAGGAACTTTCGACAGATAGTTGATGTTCGACACAGATGCCGAACTAGGTGCATTTGCTCTGCTAGGTAGGCTACGAGCCATATCCATATACAAAGCTGGACTTCCTGCTTTGGGTTTTTGTTCTTGAGGTTTGTAACTGCGAACTTCGCTCTGCCAAATAATTTGGGGGAAACCTAAAATGGCACGATAATATTCGTCATAACGAGGAGAAGTTATGTTAAAAGGACGTTCTCCCCGATCGCGACTAGCAAGCACTCGACGACGTTGGTAAGGCACGATATCGTAACCAAAGTTATCCATATATTCGTCACTGTCTAGCAGTTCGTCAACGAAACCTTCAATACCTTTGGTGGCTACTTTAATTGACCAAGCAATCTTTTCTCTTTCGTTGTAAACATCACGTCCCAAAACTCTTTGGACACATTGTTCAACGAAGCGATAGTTGCTGTTCTTAGCGTAGAAGCTATTGTAAAAAGTTTCTGAAAGTAACAATCCCCGAATAAAATCACGTACAGTAATTTGACCGTTACGTAACTGAGATTCTAAAAATCTTTCACGATCTGCACGAAAAGCATGGAAAAATATCTGACGATAAGCTGCTTCGATCAAATCGTTCATTTCAGACAAAGACAGTAGGTTCTCTGCTGAATAAATTTTGGGTTGGTCATCTCCGCCGATATCGTATCCTGCGACACGAACATTTTGCGAGCTGGGTTTATAACCCAATAAAGGAATAGACAAGTCAAAACCTCCGCCTATTGTAAATTATGTTAAAAATCTTAGTCCCAATCATACGTTAGACAGGGGTGCTAAATAAACAACAGTAACAAAATATTACAGAGTACTGCGTTATTTTTTGTTTGCTTACTGGTCTTTTGGCGATCGGTAATTAGTAATTAATTACCATCCAGAAATTGCAAATGACTTGGCATCAATACTGGCTGATGTTGAGGGAGCATCATCTGCTTCACTAACGCGAGATTCAGCGCAGAAAGTCGCTGTATTAAAACCCCCAAATCTTTTAACAGTACTGCTACGTAGTCGTAGATCGCAATTGACAAACCAGAAGCGTTCGATAATGCTCATAGTTTCATATTCAGTAATCAAAACTAATCCGTCATCATGATCCAGATGGTATTCTCCAGCCACAGGAACGATTTCAGCATAACCTCTTTCCCTGAGTAATTTTCCCTTGCGTAGATCGTCTGAGTCAGGAATTAAAGCAAATACAGTTGTTCCTTGATGATCTTCGTTTTCTTTATCCCAAGCCATTGAACCATCCCAGCTAACAAATGCACCGCCGATCGCCTTTTGAGGATCTACTTCGTGCATCGCGCAAATGGCGGCTATCTTCTCATCATCAGCATCTAGAAATTCGACGTTAATATCCGAGCTACCGCTTTCTGCTCGCCTAAATGGTAAATGATGGGTAGTGCGTTGCGATCGCCATCTCCCCGCGCTCTGTTGAAAAAATTCTTTAGCGTCTTTAATTGAGTTCATCTGTCAGATCTGAGCTTAAATTTATTTTTTATCTATTTACTATTTACTATATCGATAAATTACTTGCTATTACCGCGCTCTAGTGGATTTTAAAATTTTTTCCGCATCAAAATACACCAAAATTCTAGTTCTTTAATAAGTATTTTATAACTTTTTGTTGCTTCGATTAATTATTACTTGACATTATGGACTATTTATAGGGTGAGTGTTAGATTAAGTGCAAATCAACACTTAGCTTCGTAAATAGAATTTCTACAGGCTGAGTACTTATTAGATTAAGGAGTGATGCCCATGGATTTATCAGGTCAACTGAGTATGGAGCAGCAGTTTAAATTAAAAGTGCTTCAAGAACAGGTACAAGGTTTAAGCAAAGAACAGGCACAAGAGTATTTATTAGAAATGTTTCGTCAAATGATGGTCAAAGACAATTTGGTCAAAAACCTCTTGAAAAATGCCTAATGTTAATCGATTAATTAATTAATTAAGTAGCTGGTTTGTTGTAGTGCGAGGTTAACAATTGCAAGCTTAAAAGCATTAAAAATATCTGGTTTTACCAGGCTAGCTCGATTCAGGTATTTGGGAACGACAAGAATCGAAGTTAAGCCCAAAATTAAGTAGATTAAAACTACTAAACTTCGCACCTACAAAATTTTTGCTTAATTTGCCTTATCTAAGTTAGTAACAAAATATCAAGTTTTTGTTACTATATTTAGTAATTTATCACAAATTTTATGGCAATTATTACAGAATAATTCATTTACAACTTAAATGGTAATTAAGTAGAAACTTTACCTTCTACAATAGGTAGATATAGTGAGTAAATGTACTGGGTAAACCCAAATGGAAGCTGAAAAAATTAGTCACGAAGCATTATTGTCAGACCGAGAATTAGAAATTGTCGAGCTGGTAGTAACTGGGTTGAGTAATCATAAAATTGCTCAAAGACTAGAAATCAGCAAGAGGACGGTCGATAACCATATTAGTAATATTTTGAAAAAGACTAATGCTACCAACCGTGTTGAATTAGTACGCTGGTCGTTGCAATGGGGTAAAGTCTGTCTCGATAATGTAAATTGCTGTTCCATAACTGATTTCAAATCAAGTCTCAAGCAAAATGAAGTGGTGTCTTAAATCGCCCTTACTTAGACTAATTCTGGCAATCACAGCATTACTTTTGGGTAGTTGCCAGTCTAGATACATTACCCCAGCAACCCAAGCCATTAATGCTTCCTTAAATTCTTTCGCCGCTGAAGGTGATGCCAATTTTTCCTACAATGGTCGTTATCTAGTTTACACGAGCGATCGCGCAGCAAAACGTAGCGTGTATCTATACGATCTTCAGCGACGGCGTTTAATTCCTTTGCCTGGATTAAATCAGTCTGGCAGTATGCAGTCTCAAGCAGATCTTAGTGCCGATGGACGCTATATTGTCTATTGCTCAGAACAGTTAGGGAAAACTGATATTTATCTCTACGATCGTTCTACCGCAACTAGCAAAAATCTCACCAAAAACTTTATTGGTGAAGTTCGCTATCCTAGTATTAGCGGAGATGGGCGCTTTGTCACTTTTGAAGGAAATCGTTCAGGACAATGGGATATTGAGATTTACGATCGCGGAACGGGAATTGATTTATCTACACCGCCAATCTCCAGCATCATTCCTGCATCACCATGATTATATTATTTTAATTAATAATTAATTGACACAGGTGACCAAAGATTAATGACTGTTGATTGCCTTTTTTCCTAACTCAGAAAAAGCATAACCTAAGAATGCTTCTATATCTGGATCGAGTGGTTTCTGGTAAACGTAATATAAAGCGGAGTCAGTCCGATCGTGGTTAACCTTTAATTGATCTATTTGAATGGCGGTTAAACCTGCTGCTTGTTCTGCTTGTTTTAAAGGGCGATCTAAGGCTAGCAAATCGATATTTCTAGAGTACAAGAGATCTAAACCAACATCACTGCCATCGGCTTTTGTAATGATTACAGTTCCAGGATATTGCTGATGAAAACCTTTTCTTAAAGATGTGTTAATCTGCGCTAGCTTATCTGAGCCATTTATAATTACAGAAGTTCCTTGAGGGACGATGGCTGGTACGACAAAATTTGCTTGATTAGCAATAGATGGAGATGGATTTACTTGAATGTTTGATGCTTTAAGGATGCTATTCCTACTAAGATTACTGTTGCCAAATCCTGCAATATTATTCTTGATCAACCAGAAAAAACCCATTGAGACAATTAATACGGTTGAAACCAAAGCCAAAATCAAAGGCAAAAGATCATTTTTTTTTAACATAAAGAAAATCTTAAAATTGGCAAATAAACAGCTTTATTAAAGTAGATAAAAATTAACTAATTGAGAGTAAGTTTAGCTCAAGATCTAAAACATAGTAAAGCGACTAACATAAAGTGCAAAAAACTGTAAAAAGTACTTCAAGTCAAAAACTAAATTATATTTGATCTTGTTAGTTAACCAACAATCAAAGCAGCACAATTGATTAATCAGCCTCAAGTTTAGATCGGCAAAATATAGATCGGCGAAAAAATGTGCTGAGAACAATTAGTTGTGTTGTAAACTAGGCTGGCGACTAGAATTCCTGCATAGCCTTTTGGCTGAAGTCGTGAAGATGCAGCGAACTGAAATTAAATCCAGAAATTAAATCCAGAAAATCGAGAGCAGAAAAGTAATGTCATCGCTAAATAACCCGCGTCGGACAAAAATTGTTGCCACAGTAGGACCAGCCACCCTCAAGCCCGATGTTTTAAGACAATTGATTATGGCGGGAGCAACTACCTTAAGAATCAATTTCTCTCATGGTACGCAACAAGATCATCAAAAGGCGATACGTTTAATCAGACAGACTGCTTTTGAACTAGATCAGCCCGTGGGTATTTTACAAGATTTACAGGGACCAAAAATTCGCTTAGGTAAATTCGTAGCGGGGAAAATAAATCTGAAAAAAGGCGATCGCTATATATTAACAAGTCGCCCAGTAGAATGTAACCAGGAAATTGGCTGTATCAGCTACCAAAAGCTGGCAGAAGAAGTACCAGAGAATGCTACTATTTTGTTGGATGATGGCAAAGTAGAAATGCAGGTAGAAAGCATCGACAAGGCTAATCAAGACCTACACTGCAAGGTTGTCGTGGGAGGAGCGCTCTCTAGCAACAAAGGAGTTAACTTTCCAGGGGTTTATCTTTCAGTTAAAGCCTTAACTCAAAAGGATCGTGAAGACCTCATGTTTGGTTTAGATCAAGGAGTAGACTGGATTGCTCTAAGTTTTGTCCGTAACCCGCAGGATATTTTGGAAATCAAAGATTTAATTTCTAGTGCAGGTAAATCGATTCCGATAATTGCCAAAATTGAAAAACATGAGGCGATCGAACAGATGGATGCTATCCTCTCATTATGCGATGGAGTAATGGTGGCACGGGGAGATCTCGGGGTAGAACTACCCGCCGAAGATGTGCCAATCCTACAAAAGCGTCTCATTGCTACCGCTAATCGCTTGGGAATTCCGATTATCACGGCGACTCAAATGTTGGATAGCATGGTTAACAATCCTCGACCAACTCGTGCCGAAGTATCAGATGTAGCTAACGCGATTTTAGACGGTACAGATGCTGTGATGTTATCTAATGAAACTGCTGTAGGTAACTATCCTGTAGAAGCGGTAGAAACAATGGCAACGATCGCCTGTAGAATTGAACAGGAACAGGGTACTAATAAGCTTAAACGAACCAAACGCTCCATAACTCATGCGATCTCCGCAGCCGTAGGTGAAATTGCTTCCCAGCTAGACGCAGCAGCGATTATGACCTTGACCAAGACTGGCGCAACAGCTCGTAATGTTTCTAAATTTAGACCAAAAACGCCGATCATTGCGATTACTCCCCATGTCTATGTATCTCGTCGGCTACAGCTAGTCTGGGGTGTCAAACCTCTGTTGGTGCTAGATCTATCTTCGGCTACTCAGACTTTCCAAGCAGCAATTAATGTCGCGCAAGAAAAAAATTGGCTAGCGGCGGGAGACTTAGTAGTAATGACGGCGGGGACGCTTCAGGGGGTAGCAGGTTCGACGGATTTGATTAAGGTTGAATTAGTTAAGGCAATTTTAGGAGAAGGTTCGGGTATCGGACAGGGAGCAATTAGTGGTCGCGCTAGAGTCGCCAGGAGTGCCAATGAGATCAACGATTTCAATCCAGGAGAAATTTTAGTTACAACTTCTACTAATGCTCAGTTTGTCGATATTATTCGTCAAGCATCAGGGATTATTACTGAGGAAGATAATATTACCAGTCATGCTGCGGTTATTGGTTTACGTTTGGGCATCCCTGTGATTGTTGGCTTTAAAAACGCCACGGAGGTAATTCGAGAAGGAGCAATTCTTACTGTTGATGCTAAGCGTGGTGTAGTTTACTCAGGTACAGTTAATAAGCAATAATTTTGGGGTTATTGTTTTGCTGCACAGGATCTAATCATAGATATAGCGAAGCTAATACCGATAAAAATTAACAGTATGGCGTTATGCATTAAGATTAGGACATTTGTAAAAGCTGAAACCTTGAGAGAGTAAACTTTTCCCTAGCGCGTAGCGCTATAGTAGTGCGTCCAGATTAATTTTTTGGGTATTGAAAATTATTTTTAGCCCCCTAACCCCTAACAGCGTGGTTGGATAAGAGTCGCGAAACACGAGCATCCCCCACGCTCAAAATTGGGAGAATCAGCCCAGCACTTTAGCTTAGACACGCTAGTAGCTTGCCTGTAGTTTTTGGCTGTTTGTTTGGTTGCGTTGCTGATACCATTTCTCCTTCAAGTTGCACTTTATATTTTGGTTGTAAATTTCGCGCCCTAAAGGATATGCCCTAAAGGATATGCCCTAAAAGACTAACTTCGTGTCCTAAAGGATTAGCTGGCGCGTCTCGCGAAGCGGTATACCACAAGGGTACAATGTGCTTTAGCACTAGCTGTCCTAAAGGATTAGCTAACGCGTCCGCGTCGCAAAGACGTTTATCTCGCTTAGTTGGGGGCAAAGAGTTGAATTTGATTTAATGCATCTTCATAGAGAGTTGGTATGAGACGGGTATGGTGGTAGAGATCGCTCTCTTTTCCGTTGACGGTATGGCGATCGCATCAGTAGAAGGTACTTTTTCTTTGTTTCATGATATTAAAAAAAACTATTAAATTGCGACTATAAAAAAGCTAGTTAAATACATTGAAAAGAAAATATTAAAAAAAATTAAAGAGTATGATACTATTGAGACTCATTACCATTAGAAAATAGTGAGATATATATCAAAATAATATGATAATAACTGCAAAGCGCTAGTTTTAGCGTAGATATAGCGCCTAATCTAAGTTTCTAGGACATACTGTACTATTGATATTTTTTATTAAATCCAAGTTATCTGCTTATCAATCAATAATTTATTAAAAGCAAATTTTAGCAAGTATAGTGTTTCTTCAATAAGCAAGATATATTTTATTTCTGCTTTTTGGGGAGCTGTCATCGGCGGAAACTGGAGATGTTTTAACGCCTCTTTTTTCTGCCTGAAAATGAATAATTTTGGATCTCATTGATTCAAGAATGGCTGTAATCAAATTTATTTAAAAATTCAATTTCATATTTATCTAAAAAGTTATGGCTAAGACGACTTTAAGTTCCTTGCTGTCATTTTCTGGTGCAAAATCAGATTTTTATTTAACTGATTCTCAGCAACAGCTTTTGCCAACCAAGCAAGAGATTGAGTTTTTTCATGAACACGGTTGGTTTATTACCAAAAAAGTTCTTCCTGAAACTTTAATCGATAGAGTTTTTGAGGCGACAGAAGAATTTTATCAAGGTAGAACAGATGCTAAATTA
>JBDKJC010000024.1:0-11756 GCA_039796815.1 Cyanobacteriota bacterium
TTTAAAAATTTAGTTACTCCGCAAAAATTTTGGCAAGGAGCTTTTATTCGCCCTAATGCTAGCCGAATTTCTACTGAATTTGGTGTTCGTCGTTACTACAATAATGTTTTTGCCACAGATTACTATCATAAAGGTGTTGACTATGCTGGAGGATATGGCTCACCCGTAGTTGCTCCCGCAGCAGGACAAGTTCGTCTGGTTGGTCGAGAAGATGAAGGTTTCCATGTTCACGGTAATGTAATTGGGATCGACCATGGACAAGGGGTGTTAAGTATCTTTATGCATCTTCAAGATCTCGAAGTTACAGAAGGAGCAATGGTTAAGGCAGGGCAGCGCATTGGCACAATTGGTGATACTGGAGCTTCCGCAGGGCCTCACCTACATTGGGGTCTATATGTTAACCAGGTATCGGTAGATCCTGTCCCCTGGAGATTTGGCGAGATCGAATAAATATGCTGTGGTAATACTTAGACACTTTATGCTAGTTAAGTAATAATGTACTAAAAAGTAATCGATAATTGAAACAGAAAAAAAATGCAACGATTGATTTCCCTGGATGCTAATAAACCGCATCTACTTTGAAAACCGTAGTTTTTCTTCTTCAGGTTCAAGATATTTTTTGACCCACAAGCGATCGCTTCTAAATCAGCTTATTTTATTTTCAGCCAAAACTTCAGTTTTCATACTGGACGGGGTTTAGAAGAGAATTCTGAGTTTAAGATTTAGCTAAGTTTTGGTTTAAGTTAGTAATCTGTTCACCGACAGCAGCGATCGCACAATATTTTGAGTTCTTAGAAATATGTGTCCGTTAAAGAAATATCTTGTTGAACAGAGCTATCATCGGGCGCGTCGTCAAGCAGCTAAGCAAACTAGTATAGGGATCTCGGTGTTTCCAGAAACCTGTCCATATTCTCTAGAACTAATATTGACGGAAAATTGGCTGCCACAGGGCTGATAATTCAAATTCAAATGTAGTGGACGAATGAAATCTGTAGCAATGCGCTTGCGTAGGCGAAGCCTAATCGCTTTAAATTAAGTGTTTGCTATCTGTTTGATAAAGTCTGACTCAATAGTTAAAGGACTTTCGGTAAACCCTCGATTCACAAAAAATGCCAATGTATCAGCAGCTAAATTGGGCAAAACGATACTTGTTGATATCTCTGTATAATCATTTGGATTTAATCGATAGAAAATAATCTTGTTGTCTTGCCAGAACCATACTTCTTTAATGCCAATGGATTGATACTTTTTCAGATCGTCAATACCGCCGCTAGAAAAAATGACTTCGATCGCTAAATCTGGAAGTTCTTTATCTGTACCGAGAGCAAAACTAACATCTGGCTCTTTTCCCGCATTAGGTTTATTGCTCAACCTGGTCGATCGCATGGGAAAATAAAGTAAGTTTGATTGTCTACAATAAGCGATTACTAAAATAGCAATTGTGGCAGCAATTCTTTCGTGGTTTTTGCTGGGAGACACTAAAGTAATTACTCCGTTAAAATAGGAAACTCGATAACCTAAATATGCTTCTGAATCAAATTTCTCGTAGTCAGCCCAAGTCATTCCAGCCAGACTCAGCGTTTGATCTTGGCTCTGGAGACGTTCTACATTGATGGGTAATTGGATGTTGATTAACAAAGTGTTAACTTTTCCATAAGTTAATCTAGATATTTATCTAGCCTAACATTGCGATCGCTTTTTTCATTGATTTTTACTTGCTAATAACTTGAAGCTAAAAGCTAACGGCTAATAGCTAAGAGCTATTGAATGTGCTTAATCTTAAAGCAAATCGAGATTACATTTGAAGAGGTCAATCTGGTGCGATAAAGTCATAATAGTAAAAATCCTGATTGATAGAGATTCATGTCATCTGAGAAGCATCATAAAACAGATCGCAACATCATTACCGATTGTCGCAACATTGATAAGTCATTGCTTTCGCCGATGTATCAACATTATGTGGAGGTGAAGGAACAATATCCTAATGCGCTGTTGCTCTATCGGGTAGGAGATTTTTTTGAATGCTTTTTTCAGGATGCTGTCACCATCGCTAGAGAACTCGAACTGGTGCAAACCAGCAAAGAAGGAGGCAAGGAATTAGGACGAGTAGCAATGACAGGCGTGCCACACCATGCTTTAGAGCGCTACAGTACGATGCTGGTGGAAAAAGGCTATGCCGTAGCAATCTGCGATCAGGTTGAGGATGCAAAAGAAGCGCTTGCAGAAAAACGCATGGTACGTCGGGAAATTCAGAAGTTACTCACCCCTGGTACTTTAACCGATGATGGGATGTTGCGATCGCGTCAGAATAATTTTTTAGCGGCCATTGTCGTAGCGGGTGAGCATTGGGGATTAGCTTATGCGGATATCTCTACAGGAGAATTTTTGACAACCCAGTCTAGTGAACTGAGTTCTTTGACTTTAGAATTATTGCGTTTACAGCCTTCTGAAGTCTTAATTCCAGCGAATGCTCCAGATGTTAGTGGTTTACTCCGTCCTGGAGAAAAATCTGAGTATTTAGCGGATTATTTGCCCGATAGCTTTTGTTATTCTTTGCGATCGCAACAGCCTTTTTCTTTAGTGGAAGCTAGCCAAAGACTTAAGGATACCTTTGATGTGACTTCTCTTGAAGGCATGGGTTGCGGGGATATTCCCCTGGGAGTTCGAGCAGCAGGCGGTTTATTAGAATATGTAGAGGATACTCAAAAGGCTTATCAAGCGCCATTGCAACCCCTACGCACCTATAGCCTGGCAGACTATTTAATTCTCGATCACCAGACGCGGCGTAATTTGGAAATCACTCAAACCATCCGCGACGGTACGTTTCACGGTTCGCTACTTTGGGCTTTAGATCGCACCAGTACGGCAATGGGAGGTAGAGCCTTACGGCGCTGGATCTTGCAACCATTAATCGATCTTAAAGGTATTGCAGCCAGACAAGAGACGATTCGGGAACTAATCGCTAATACCTCCCTGCGTCAGGATTTACGCTCAATGTTGCGTAAAATATATGATATTGAAAGATTATCGGGGAGAGTGGGTTCTGGCTCTGCAAATGCCCGAGATTTACTAGCTTTAGCCGAATCTTTAATTAAATTAACCGATTTATCGGCGATCGCTTCCTATGGCAATGCACCTTTTCTCAAAGCCCTACATAAAATCCCCCCTGAGTTAGAACAACTAGGAGTATATGTCACTGAGCGCTTGGTCGAGTCTCCGCCTCTACTACTTAAGGAAGGGGGTATGATTAAAGACGGTGTTGATGCGCGACTAGATGAAATTCGCCAGCGATTAGAAGATGATAAGCAATGGCTGACTAATCTAGAGGTAACGGAAAGAGAGCGAGTAGGAATCGCTAATATTAAAGTAGGCTACAACAAAACCTTTGGCTACTACATTAGTATGCCCCGTTCAAAGGCCAGTCACGCTCCCGACAATTATCAGCGGAAGCAGACTTTAACTAATGAAGAGAGATACATTACTTCGGAATTAAAAGAGCGGGAAACAAGAATTCTGACGGCGAAAGATGATTTAAGCAACCTTGAATACGATATTTTTAGCGAATTACGTGCTACTGTAGCGGAAAAAGCCCAGATAATTCGGAGTATCTCCAAAGCTGTGGCAGCGATCGATGTTTTAGCAGGATTGGCGGAAATCGCTGTTTATCAAAACTATTGCTGTCCTGAAATGATTCAGGGACGAGAAATTGACATAGTTGAGGGTAGACATCCTGTAGTCGAGCAGTCTTTAGGAGAAGGTTTTTTTGTGCCTAATTCCGCGCAAATAGGCGAATCATATCCAGATTTAATTATTTTGACTGGTCCTAATGCTAGTGGAAAAAGCTGTTATTTACGGCAGATTGGTTTAATTCAGTTAATTGCCCAAATTGGGAGTTTTGTTCCAGCTACAGAGGCAAAATTGGCAATTTGCGATCGCATTTTTACCCGCGTGGGTGCAGTAGACGATCTTGCCACTGGACAATCTACCTTTATGGTGGAGATGAACGAAACCGCGAATATCCTCAATCATGCTACGCCTCAATCGCTAATTCTCTTGGATGAAATTGGTCGAGGTACAGCAACTTTTGATGGGCTTTCTATCGCTTGGGCAGTAGCGGAATATTTAGCTACAGATATCCAAGGAAGAACTATTTTTGCCACTCACTACCATGAATTAAATGAATTAGCTTCCATTCTGACTAACGTAGCAAACTATCAGGTAACGGTTAAAGAAATGGCCGACAAAATTATCTTTCTCCATCAAGTGTGTGCGGGTGGTGCTAGCAAATCCTACGGGATTGAAGCAGGCAGACTGGCAGGGTTGCCTACTTCGGTGATATCTAGAGCGAAACAGGTAATGGGACAAATTGAAAAGCACAGCAAAATTGCCTTGGGTTTACGACAAGGAATTAAACAGGTACAGCCAAAAAAAGATCCTGATAGTAATAACGTAGAACAGCTTGATATTTTTGAACCGTAAAGTTTCATAACTTTAGATTAACAAAAAATAAACAAACAATAGCAATCAGTTGAATGAGTTTTAGCTAGATAGCCGATCGCTAAAAGCAAATCACGAACAATTTATTTTCATAATTAGTAATACCTGTAAATAATCTTAAATCAAAACTGTCTAAAGCAGATTTTGTACGATAAAATTATTAAAATAAAATTATTTTTATTGCTAGTGCAAGCTATTAATTCGACCGTAAAAATTTGGTTGATAGACAACGATCGAGCTAGTAGCGTACAAATAGAACGCCATTTAGCTCAGATTCAATCTGATTTGATGTTGCAGTTAACTAAAATTAGAGACTCTGATGACATTTTCCAGTTAAGCCCTGTAGAATATCCTGACCTAATCTTCTTTATTTTTAATCACACAAAAATCAGTAACTTAATTTCTTTAGCAAAAATTAAAGAAGCTAATATACATGATATTCCGATTATAGTATTTACTACTAAGCTCAATAGTGACCTGGTATCTTTACCAATTACCCTTAAGAATTACTCGATTCTATCGGATAGTTTTCCTGCTCTACTAGAAGAAAGTATTTCCTTTGCCCTCAAAAAATCCAACCAAAATCAAGAGTTAAATTCTCTCAGACAAGAAAATATCGAACTTAGCTCTCAGCTAGTAGCAAATAAAAATTTATGCCAATCTATTATTGATCGTACCTCGACTTTAATTTGGATGTGCGATGCCATAGGTAATACTACCTTTTTAAACGAGGCTTGGAGTCGAGTTTTAGGTCAAGAAAATACAACTAAGTTAGACAGTAATTGGATGCTAAATATACATCCTCAAGATCTAGCTGCTTGTGAATTTCAGTTTAATCACGCTTTGACTGAATCTAAAGGATTTACGATTAGTTATCGCTTAAAAATATTCAATCAAAAATATCGCTGGATCTCTAATCATGCCGTGCCACAATTTTCTTTGAAGGGAAAATTTCAAGGATTAGTAGGATATTGTTTTGATATTACTTCCCTCAAAAAAACTGAAGCAAAATTAATTCAGCGAGCAGCAAGCGATCGCCTCTTAGCCCAGATCACTCAAAAAATTCACGCTTCTTTGGAGCTAGACCGAATTCTCCAGACTACAGTAGATGAGGTTAGGCAATTTCTATTAGCTGAAAAAATTCAAATTAATCGAGTGGAGGGGTCACAAACCCTAACTTTATTAGTTGAATCTAGGCTAGTTGACTCCCCTTTAAGCTGTGATATTTCTGAGCCAAAACAAATCCCCGAAATCCTGTTTCAAAATAATCTGTTGCGCTTAGCTTCTGGGGAGAGTGTTACCCAAAATGCCGAGTCATTACCCGATCGACCTAAAGCTTGTTCTAGATTAATGATTCCCATTACTAGTGAAGCAGAGCTGTGGGGTTTGCTCTGTGTCGAGAATTGTTCTCTGGCTAGAAAGTGGAATTCCTCAGAAATCAATCTTCTAGAGCGAGTTGCCCTAGAACTTTCTGTCGCTATCAAACAGGCAAAACTTTACCAACAGCTAGAACAAGCGAATCGAGAGCTACAACAGCTATCTGTTATGGATAGTCTGACTCAAATTGCCAATCGTCGTAAATTTGACCAATATATTGCTCAAGAGTGGACTAGACTATCTAGAGAACGAAGTCCTTTAGCCTTAATCCTTTGTGATATTGACCATTTCAAACTTTATAACGATACTTATGGTCATCCAGCAGGCGATCGCTGTTTAATTGAAGTCGCTCAAGCGATTAGCAAAGTCATTAAGCGTCCCTGCGATCTCTTAGCACGCTATGGAGGAGAAGAATTTGTCTTAGTGCTACCCCAAACTCCTCTAGAAGGAGCAAAATATTTAGCCCAACAGATTCGTTTACAGGTTGAAGCCCTCAAAATTCCTCACCAGCATTCGTCTGTAGATCTTTATGTCACCATCTCGTTAGGCGTATCTTCCTGTATTCCTCATTCTGACTTTAATTTTGAGGTATTGATTGCAGCAGCAGATCAAGGTTTGTATCAAGCCAAAGAAATGGGTCGTAACCAAGCTGTAGAATGTGGGATTAAGCTATAGCATCTTACCGAACCCAAACCATGTCCCCTGGATATACTCTTCCTGTCTTTGCCTGTGCTAGTGCGATCGCTGCTGTGCGACATCTCCAGGATCGATCTTCCCCCACTCAGGTGACGGTCAATTTAATTAAACCCGCTGAGCTAGTGGCGATCGACATTGAACAGGTAGCGAGGATCGATCGTAATTGTGCGATCGCTATTACCCGCAGCGATCCTGGCGATCATTTAGATTTGACTCGCAATACTCCTATATGGGCAAAAGTAAGTGTTAAGTCTGATTATGAAAACCCTAAACAAATTACCATCGAAGGAGGAGAGGGTATTGGTCAGCAACAGGATCGCCAAAATCAAGCAGCAATCTATAGTTACGCTCAAGAATTAATTCAGGCAAATCTGCAACCTTTGCTGGAGCAAAATCAAAGCATTACCGTAACGATAATTTTGCCCGAAGGAGTGCGTTTAGCTAAACGAACCTCTAATGAAGCTTTTGGGGTAATTGAAGGGCTATCTCTGTTAGGGACTACGGGTATAGTTCAGCCTCTGACTGCCCCCAGTCAACTATCGGCATATCAATCAGAGATCGAAGCCAAAGCCAAGCTGTTTGATACTCTGGTATTTTGTATTGGGGAAAACGGCATCGATTTAGCGCAAAAATCGGGCATCGATTCCCAAAGAATTATTAAAACTGCCAACTGGCTGGGAGCGATGTTAGTTACTGCTGCTGCTGCTGAGGTCAAGTCGATCCTACTTTTTGGTTATCACGGCAAACTAATCAAACTGGCGGGGGGAATTTTTCATACCCACAATCATCTTGCTGATGGCAGATTAGAAATCCTGACAGCCTATTGCGCCAAGCTAGGACTAGCAACTTTTCAGCTTCAACAAATTTTTAACTGTACTACTACTGAAGACGCGCTAAATCTATTAAGAACATTTAATGTCACAGAAATAGATAATTCCTCTTGGGTAGACTTAGTTTATCAAGAACTAACTCAGGCGATCGACACAAAATGCCAGGACTATATTTGCAAGTATACAGAGCAAAAACTTTGTGTAGGCTCAATACTATTTGACCGTAAAAGAAAAGTGATTAAAAGAAGCAATAATGCTCTTTTGTTACTGCCTAAATTATGTTAATCTATGAAGATATTTACAGTAATTTCTCTTAATAAAGAGTAGCCCGCTAAAATCATAACTCTCCAAATACAAATTTGGTATCAAAAACTCAAGTTTCTTTACACTTTGTTACCTAATTACTTACATAGACTTCTTAGAGTATAGTGACTATTCAAACACAACCAATCTCCTCTCCCAGCAGCGATATTTTAGCTGCTAACTCTGTCGTCGATCGAATCAATCGTCAAACAATTATTATCATCGATTTTGGTTCTCAGTACTCCGAGTTGATTGCTCGTAGAATTCGAGAAACTCAGGTATATTCAGAAGTTTTATCTTATAGGACGAGTGCAGAAGAACTACGGAAAATAGATCCTCGTGGCATTATTCTTTCTGGTGGTCCTAACTCGGTATACGATGACCATGCACCCAAATGTGACCCTGAAATTTGGAATCTGGGTATTCCTGTCCTAGGTGTGTGCTATGGAATGCAGTTAATGGTCAAGCAGCTAGGAGGAACTGTCGAAAAAGTTAAGCTAGGAGAATACGGTAAAGCGCAGCTATTTATTGAAGATCCTACAGACCTACTGACCAACGTAGAACACGGTGCAACCATGTGGATGAGCCACGGAGACTCATGTACCGATCTACCAGAGGGATTTTCGATTTTAGCCTACACCAAGAATACTCCTTGTGCAGCAATATCCAATCCCGAACGAAAACTATTTGGGGTGCAGTTTCATCCAGAAGTAGTTCACTCAGAAGGGGGAATTGCCCTCATTCGCAATTTTGTTTACCATATTTGCCAATGCGAACCCACCTGGACAACGGAAGCCTTTGTAGAAGAGTCCATTCGCGAGATTCGGGCGAAAGTTGGCGATAAGCGGGTTTTGCTGGCACTTTCGGGTGGTGTTGATTCCTCCACCCTAGCTTTCCTGCTGCATAGAGCGATTGGTGAGCAATTAACCTGTATGTTTATAGACCAAGGGTTCATGCGTAAGGGTGAACCAGAAAAACTGGTGGAAATATTCAAAAATCAGTTTCATATCCCTGTTGAGTATGTCATGGCGCGCGATCGCTTTTTAAAACAAGTTGAGGGAGTCATCGATCCTGAACTAAAACGTCGGCGGATTGGACATGAGTTTATTCAGGTATTTGAAGCCGAATCGAAGAAATTAGGGCCTTTTGACTATTTAGCACAAGGAACACTATATCCTGACGTAATTGAGTCGGCAGACAGCAATGTTGACCCTCAAACTGGCGAACGAGTAGCGGTAAAAATTAAAAGTCATCACAATGTTGGTGGTTTACCCAAAGACTTGCGTTTTAAACTAGTAGAGCCTCTCAGAAAACTTTTTAAAGATGAAGTACGAAATGTAGCACGAGCGATCGGACTACCAGAAGAAATTGTGCGTCGTCATCCTTTCCCTGGCCCTGGTTTAGCCATCAGAATTGTTGGAGAAGTTACAGCCGAAAGACTAAATATCCTACGGGATGCTGATTTTATTGTGCGGGATGAAATTAGTAAGCAGGGAGTATATCACGACTACTGGCAAGCTTTTGCCGTCTTGTTGCCTATTCACAGTGTCGGGGTCATGGGAGACAAGCGTACCTATGCTCATCCAATTGTCCTGCGTTTTATTACCAGTGAAGACGGTATGACCGCAGATTGGGCAAGAGTTCCCTACGAGATGTTAGAAGCCATTTCTAACCGTATTGTCAACGAGGTTAAGGGAGTTAATCGAGTCGTCTATGACATTACTTCTAAACCCCCTGGAACAATTGAGTGGGAATGATAACTATTTAAAGCATCTAATGTAAATTAGTTGATCAAAATGGGGAATTAGGGAAATGGGGAAAATAAGTCTCCAAGTCTCCAAGTCCCCAAAGAGAAAACTTTCTTTCTAGTTAATAATCGCTTTTTCCTTTCTTGTTTTAACCAAGCAATTAAAATTACATCTCCTGAGCTTTAGGCTGCAAGACAACACGCACATCAATTGAGCGCATTCCTGCACGACGAGCAGCTTCTAAGCCTCCATCACTATCTTCGTAAACAATACAGTCTTGAGGAGCAACACCCAATTTTTGAGCTGCAAGCAAGAAAATATCAGGCTCGGGTTTTCCTCTTGCTACATCATCAATGCTCACAACAACATCAAAAAACTGGCGTAAGTTGATATTGTGAAGTGTTGCCTCAAGTACAACTCTTTCCCCGCCTGAAGCAACCGCCAGCGGTATTTTTCCGTGATGATTGTAAACAATTTCGGCAACTGCTCGAACTTCCTTTACTGTATTAATCAAAGATCGGTAGTGTTTTTGTCTTTGAGCAATAACTGATTCCGCATCAAATTGATAGCCAAATAAGTTTTTGAGAATTTGGAGCATCTCCTGAGCAGATGTGCCACAGTATTGATAATACCAATCTTTAGATATATCTGCTCCTACTGCTTGTAGTGCTACCAGCCAGGTTTGGAAGTGAACAGGCAATGTATTAGCTAGAGTCCCGTCACAATCAAAGATCAAGGCTTTGTAAGGTGGAATTGGAGCAATCGAAGGTAAACTCATACTTTCAAATCATTTTAAGCGATCATCTGTGCATAATAGCTCAATCGACCTAAAAGCGATCGACAGCAAGCGGGTCATTATGTGTTTTGTTTAATCGCTGTTGGATTTTTTCCAGTACTTCATCTCTTCGTCAATAAAGTGATTAACTAAATCCCGATACATTTTTTCAATTGCATCTGCACTTAATCCTTCTTCTTCTGCCCAAACTCTACGCTGCCTTAACATTGATTGAAAGCGTTCAGGCGCTTTAACGGTAGTTTCACTAGACTTAAATTTAGAGGCTGCTTTGACATAAGCGAAACGCTGACCTAGTAGCGCAACTACTTGACGATCTAGCCGATCTATTTCGGCTCGAATGTCAATCATATTTTTACATTGCTCTGGAGTATTCATAAGCTTCTCATCATAACTAAATTTTAAATTCGGCGATCGCCCATTTGTCATACTTTAGTCTAGGTCATCCTATGTTAATCTCGTAGATCGTGTCTCCAGATAGTGGCATCAGGATTGGGAATAGAGGTTGGTAATTGTTCGAGGACTATTTTCTGCCAAGTAGTGGCATCGTAGGTAGTATAAGTAAGTGCCAACTCAGACAAATCCAAATCAAGGATAGTAATTGTTGGGCGAGGTGACAATTCGCTATCGATCAACTGTCTTGCCCCCTGTCCCAATGCTCCTGCGTGGAGTAATTCTAGGTTATCAATCCAACCAGGATAATATGCGTGATGGTGTCCACTAACATACATTAAGACTTTATTTTCTGTAAGTAGCGATCGCAATTTTGTTCCTTGCTCTAAGTATTCTCCAGGCTTATTTTTCTCTTTGGCTACGGGATAGAGGGGTAGATGTCCTAAAACTATTCTGGTGATTGCCTGTTGGGCTGCTGGAGTCTGTAATGTCTGCTCGATCCACTTGAGCTGTTGGGGTGAGATTTGAGCTGTAGAAGCATCCCAAACGAGAAAGAAAATGTTATTTTGCTGAAAACTATAGTAGAAGGGAAAATGAGCGCGATCGACAAAATTTAAATAATGATGCTGCCGTTGCCAATAAGCTTGAGCGAGGTTTCTTTCGTCTTGAAAAATTAAGGTTTGGTCTTTAATCGCCCCAGATCCATCATGATTACCGATCGTAAAGCCCAGAGGAATTTGCTGTTGCCGTAGAGGTGCTGCTATTTTAAGATCGAAAGCTGCCCACATCGATTTAATCTGAGACTTCGTTAAACTAGCTTTTTGTCCTGCGATCATATCTCCGCCACAAAGAACGAGATCTGGTTGCCATTGCGGTATTAAAGCGATCGCTTGGGTGACTTCTGGCTCATATTCGGTCGAACCATACTGGCTATTAAGATCGCTAATGACCACCAGCCGAAAATCCTGACGAGGAGGCAGATTTAGCTCTGGAGCGATCGCTATAGTCGTTGATTTTGAATTGTTAGTTGCTGCTAGATAGCCAAGCATCAAAATACATACCAGCCCGACTATTAACCACTGAGTAAATCGCCGTTTCATCTGCCAAAATCTCAAATTT
>JBDKJC010000025.1:0-11689 GCA_039796815.1 Cyanobacteriota bacterium
AAGCTTATCAACAAGAGCAACCAGTTATCAGTGGCGGACGTATCATTAAAGGCTGGCAAGAAGTCACTCTCAATGATCGAACCGTCTGGACGACAAATATTGCTGAAGTTAAGGCTAAACAATGGTCATTTCATCAACTGTGGGTCAATGGCGATCGCGCTAAACGTTGTCGCTATCCGAAAACAGGATATTTGGAAGTAGAGCAAGCGCTAGATGTCACCCCAGATACCCCTTGGCAAGAAGGGCAAACTAGATTTAAATTTCGCGCGGGGGATTTACAACCGTGGCAGCAAGTAGAATCAGGAGAAGCAATTGTCATGACTCGTTGGCTAGAGTCTCGCTTGCCCATCGAGGCGATCGACCCAGCCAATCGCACTATCTCTTTAGAATATCCCAGCGCCTATCGGATCGATCCAGGAGATTCTGATTCTCCAGCCGCAGGGGTTTATTATTTGGAAAACATTCGTGAATTTCTCAGCGATCCTGGAGAGTGGTATTTAGAGGAAAAATCAGGTCAAATCTACTATCTTCCTTTACCTGGAGAGGAAATTTCTCAAGCAGAAATCATTGCTCCTGTTCTAGCTAAACTGGTCGATTTCTCAGGCGATAAGCAAGCAAAACAATTTGTCGAATATCTCTGGTTTGAAAACTTAACTTTTGCTCATGGGGAATGGTACTACTCCGAAGGTAAACGGCGAAGTTTAGGACAAGCTGCTGTCAAGGGACTTCCTGGAGCTATTTATGCTGAACAGGTTCGTTTTTGCACTTGGAAACAATGCACGATCGCTCACATCAGTAACTATGCGATCGATTTTGCTGATTTTTGTCTCAATAATCAAATTCTGGACTGTCAATTTTTCGATTTGGGCGCGGGGGCAATCAAAATTGCCAATTATGGCAATCATCAAATTACTGGTTGTCATATCTACAATGGTGGACTGATTTTTCACGCTGCTGTGGCAATTTGGATCGGTAGTGCAGCTAATAATCTAGTCGCTCATAATCACATTCATAATTTTCACTACTCTGGCATTTCGGTGGGTTGGACTTGGGGTAGTGCCAATAATCCCACAGCTAATAACCTAATTGAATTTAATCACATTCACGATCTTGGTACGCTTGCCGATAGCGATCGCCCTCTCCTCAACGACAACGGAGGCATCTACACCTTGGGAGTTCAACCAGGAACCAAAATTCGTTCTAATCTGATTCATGATATCCATGCTCGCAACTTCGGTGGTTGGGGAATCTACCTCGATGAAGGGAGTGCGCAAATCATAGTCGAAAATAACCTGGTTTACCGCACGAGAACTGGAGGATTCCACTTGCACATGGGCAAAGATAATATTGTTCGCAATAACATTTTTGCTTTTGGCCAACTATCTCAGCTCGAGCGTACCTTAAAAGATAATTTTCTGGAGGGTCAAGAGTATGAAAGTTTTACTTTAGAAAATAATATTATTTATTGGCATGAGGGCAATCTTCTTGCAGGTAAATGGGCAGATGGACATTTTGTATCTAATCGTAATCTTTATTGGTATCAAAGCGATCGCCCGATTCGTTTTGGGGGTTTATCTTGGCAGCAGTGGCAACGAAGAGGCAGGGATACTAATTCAATAGTTGCCGATCCACTATTTGTTGACCCAGAACGAGGAGATTTTCGACTCCAACCCAATTCTCCCGCACTGAAAATGGGTTTTAAACCTTGGATACAGTCCAGGCTAACGGCTGATAGCTGATAGCTATTTGAATAGGGAATTCCACACTAGAAACCGTAATTTATCAATTTTTTAGATGATATACACTATGAGTAAACCATAGCAAAATCCGAATAAAACCAATGGCTAATTTTGAAGATATTGCCAAAAAAGCTTTTTATATGGGAGTTGGTTTTGCCTCCTATGCCCAGGAAAAAGCCAGTGATACAGTCAAAGATTTGAGAGTTCAAGCCCAAAAACTGGCAGAAGAAATGGCCGAAAGGGGAGAGATGAGTACGGAAGAGGCGCGTAAGTTTGTTGATAATTTGATGGAACAGGCACAACAGGGAACTGTACCAAGTCAGAATAATTCCAGCGCCAGAGAGCCTCGTCGGATTGAAATTGTGGATGAAACATCTACTCCGCAGCCAAATCAAACGGCAAAATCTCCTCGCTCAAATCCCAATGGAGATGATTTACATCAACAAGTACAATTTCTGCAAGAAGAGTTACGTCGGCTCAAAAAAGACATGTAAAATAACTATTTAGACTAAATGATATCTGTTAACAGGTTTAATTTATGAATAATTGGCAAAATGAGTGGTGGAAACAGATTGAAAAAACCGCAGCAGACATGGAAAAGTTTATGGCTGAAGTGGGAGAGACTACTGAGTTGCTGGTAGACGAAATGGCTGAAAATGTTGGCTCTTTTTTAGCAGAGTTTTCGACAGATTGGGCGGAAGAAGTTGAAGACTTTATTCATAATTTCGTTGATGTGATTGTTACTACCAGCGATGAAATAGATGCCGCGCTATCGAATGAGTGGGACAATTTTGTGGATGATGATTTTACTAGTGTTAGCTATCATGCTCCATCTGCTAAAAGTCATCCTGCTTGCGTTAATTGTGCTAACTATCATGGACAAAGTTACAATGGCAATCTTTTAGTTTGTGCTATGCATCCTAATGGTTATGAGGATAGTACTTGTCCCGATTGGACACAAGATTCAACAATGAGCAATGAGCAGTGAACAATGAGCATTAACTAGTAATCAGTAATCAGTAATCAGTAATCAGTAATAATTTAAAGCGATCGCATTTAACACACTAGCAAAGTCGATCGCTGTAATTTTTTTCCATTATTATTTGCCAATTGAATTTAGTATCAACTAAATTGGTAAATATTTGTTGACCAAGGAATTGTTCTTATGGAATACATAGCATTAGCGGCTCGTATCTGTCTTTGTCTCATTTTTTTTAAAGCGGGAATCAGCAACGTTACAGGTTTCAGCGGGTTAGTGGAAACTATTAGTGGTCAAGGTTTGCCTTTGGCTAGCCTTTTGGCAGCAGGAACAGTATTTTTTCAACTATTAGGCTCGGTTTCTTTATTATTAGGCTATAAAACTAATATTGGCTCAATTTTACTGATCATTTTCTTGATACCTGCTTCTTTGCTCTTTCATAATCCGATTGCCGATCCTAGTCAAATCAACGACTTTCTCAAAAACATTGGTTTGATTGGTGGATTATTAATGGTTATTTATGCGGGTGCGGGAGCATTGAGTGTAGACGGTACAAAAAGTAATGACGAGCGTGAAGCGTAGAGGTCGTCCAATCGCCAAAGTAGTAAAATCAGCAAAAAAATTACCCAAAGTTGTAGTGATTGGGGCTGGTTTTGCAGGCTTGAGAGCCGTTAAACAACTATCTCATGCTGAAGCGGAAGTACTGTTAATCGATCGCCATAATTATCATACTTTTATTCCTCTGCTCTATCAGGTAGCCACAGGTTTTATTGAACCCGAACTAATTGCCTATCCTCTACGTACTGCATTACGAAAGATTAACAATGCTAATTTTTTGCTGGCACAAGTTCAACAAATTGATTTGGAAGGTAAAAAAATTATTACAGATCATCAAGCGATCGCCTACGATTATTTGATAATCGCTACAGGGAGTCAGGCTAACTTTTTGCAAGTTGATGGCGCACCACAGCATACTTTTCCCTTAAGAACTTTAGCCAATGCTGTCGCTCTACGTAACCATATTCTCAACTGTTTTGAACAGGCTGTAATCGTAAATGATCCCGCTCAACAAGCGCAATTAATGACCTTCGTTATTGTGGGTGGGGGTGCTACAGGAGTAGAAATGGCTGGTGCTTTACAGGAATTAATTCAGAATTGTTTGAGCAAAGATTATCCTCAATTAGACTGCCACCAAGCAAAAGTCATCCTCTTACAGTCGGGAGATACGCTACTTAGTACCTATCCTAAATCCTTGTCTAAGTATACTTTACGTCAATTACGCGATCGCCAGATCAAAGTACATTTCCACAGTCGAGTCAAAGCAGCTACCGTTAACGCAGCTATTTTAGAAGATGATACGAGCATTGCCACCTCGACGATTATCTGGACGGCAGGCTTAGAAGCTAATTTTCCTCCACCTCAATCAAACATAGCTACAGCTAGTAAGAATAAGGTTGAAGTTTTGCCCACCCTCCAACTACCAAATCATTCTCATGTCTATGTTGCAGGAGATGCTGCCTATGTCGAACAAAACGGCGAACCGTTAGCGGGAATTGCTCCCGAGGCTCTACAATTAGGGGGTGCGATCGCCAAAAATATTCAGCGACAATTAACAGGAAAAACTCCCCAAGCTTTTAACTACTTCAATAAAGGTCAAGCAGCGATTATTGCTCGTAATGCAGGAGTAGCTTATTTATTGGGTAAAATTCCCCTAAGTGGCTTTCTCGCTTGGCTGCTGTGGCTCGGCATTCACCTTTACTACCTACCAGGATTATCCAACCGCTGCAAACTTCTGGGTGCTTGGTTAAAAGATTATATCTGGCGCGATCGCTCTATTAAACAGATTTTTATTTTTAATTACTTTAAGAAATAACTCTTTCAAAAATTTTTTGTAGCGAGATTTGTTTGAAGAGTATGGCGATCACTTTGCAATGAATACTGGGAAAAATAGATAAGTACTTAAACAAAATTAATTTAATTAATAATTATTATGGCAAATTGTCCTAATTGTGGTTCTGAGCATATTCAACTTAAAAGAGACACCAATGTATCTTGGGGACGTGCTGTTGCAGGTTGGGCATTATTTGGAGTCGTAGGAGGTGCGGTAGGCGCAGTTACAGGTGAAGATAGAAATGCTAATGCTTGTCTTGATTGTGGAACATCCTGGAAAGCAGCAGACTTATACAAAACTCAACAAATAATCAAAAACTTAACAGGTAAAACCCTGGATTTAAGACATGACAAACATAGGTATTTTATCAATGAATTTATTACTCAAATTAATCCGTATATTGAGGCTATTTCTAAAATAGAACAAGAGAACAAAGATAAGTATAGTGCGAGTGGTTGAGGTTATGGCTGTTTGACAGCTATTGGTGGTTGTACTGCAATTGCCAGCACAGTATCAGGCAATTTTATTTTATTAGTTATTTTTATTCCTCCTCTTTTAGGATGGTTTATTGGATATCTAATGGATGAAGCTAATAAAAATAATGTTAAAAATTTGAAGATTCAAGCGGAAAATAATCTTAAACACCAAATTGAGAATTTTGTAGCCTGCCATCCTTTGGCTTGAATAATAATAGATAAATTATGTAGAAGGGTAAAAAGATAGCATTTAGCATTTATTTATATTTATATAAGTTGAATAATAGGGCGATCGCATTGAAACCTAAGAAAGTATCAAAATTCCTAGATTTGATGCCTGATAAAAATTATTTATTTCTTCTATGCGACTTCTAATTAGAGATTCAATCTCGTTAGTTGCAGAATTGCCAATCCGAATCCAAATAACTTTAGGTGGAAAACCTCTTAACAAACTCAATTCACTAAAATCAGAGTCTTTAGTAACTATGATGAAATCGTTATCTCGTGCATATTGCCAAACAAAAAAATCTTCTGCTGTATCTAAATTCAAATTGAATAAATGATTGCTGTTGGGATAAAGATCTGAAAGACGGTTAACTAAGCGAGGCGATAAATTGTGGTCAAATAATAGCTTCATCCATTGAAAGTTAATGTTTGTTGTTCTCTGTCTGCTGCATAACTAAGACAAGCTAAAATATCTTCTCTAGTCAAATAGGGAAAGTCTTCTAATATTTCTTCATAACTCATTCCCGCAGCTAAATAAGAAAGAACATCATAAACAGTTATTCTCATACCACGAATACAAGGTTTGCCACTTCGCTTCCCAGGTTCAATCGTAATAATATCGCGGTAATCCATAATTGATGTAAATTTAAGGAGATTCTAGTTATGCTTGTATTTTAATGGACAATAAACTACAAATTAGGTGAATCGCTATTTATCCTATGGTTTAAATCAGGCGATCGCTGTAGTCTTATTTTGTATTTTTGTTTACTAGCTGACAAATCTAAAACTTTAAAATTTGTTAGCCTAAAAGTCAGATTTAATTTGGGCATGACTTGACTCTTGGATTTTATTGTTATTGATACAGAAGGGCGAAGAGAATTAACGGAAATTGCGATTATCGATAGTCAGGGAAAATTGATCTATGAAGCTTTTAACCAAGCATACGCTGAACATAGTCATCAACAAAGTTTTGGTAAACCACTAAAGATAATTTTATCTGACTTTAAAGCGATTACGCTCCGCGTACCCGACGGGATCGCCGAGCGAAAAACCTTGGTGTTTCACAATGCCGAACACGATTTAGCTGTTTTAAAGAGAAGTTTTTACCAAGTTGCTTTACCTTTTCCTCATTATCGACAGATATATTGCACCTATAGAGAGGCTCAAAAAGTTTTAGCGACTTCTAGTTATTCTCTAGAGTATTTAGCGAAAAAACTCAACCTCAAAGTAGATCGTCAGTATTTTAATCGCGAACAAGCTCATGTAGCTCGTTACGATGCTCAGTTTACCTACCAGCTCTATCTAACCCTTAAGCGTATGAATCCAATTTTGTCTTTATCTGATTTGTCTCAAGTCAATCCTTTTGGTAGCAGTCGCGTTGACAACCCTTTTCAAACTCATCCCGACAATAGTAATATTTATCACCCTCAGTATAATACTCTAGAGTCGGTAATTGACGATATCAAATACGACCAAAATCATCAGAGTAAAGGTGCGGTAATTATTGGTCAACCTGGTACGGGAAAAACTCATTTAATCATGCGTTTAGCGAAACAGAGGCTGAAGCTCAATCGTCTCTTGTTTATCCCCTGTCCTAATGATGCTAATACGATTAAATATCATACCTACAGCAGCATTTTAGAGTCATTAAACCGCTCGATTCCTGGAACAGGATTTAATCAACTAGAATACTTTCTAGCTAATACTTTCGTTGGCATTATTAAATCGACCAATACCGATACCCAGAGAATACAAGGCATTTTAGCTAAAATCCAGGACGATCCCCTTAAGC
Organism: Cyanobacteriota bacterium; assembly: GCA_039796815.1. Taxonomy (GTDB): domain Bacteria; phylum Cyanobacteriota; class Cyanobacteriia; order Cyanobacteriales; family Xenococcaceae; genus Waterburya. Next base: position 7,103 of record JBDKJC010000025.1, read on the forward strand.
TGTATCAAATTTTGGGGGGAGAAGGGACTCAAACTAGAAGAAACAACTGGGACTATATCGAGAAATTTACTAGTGATTGGTGGTTTAAAGAATATGGTGCAGTGGGTTATGCGCCAGAGATTATCAAAGGCATCGTCAAATTTTGTCGCTACTCTGATCCTAGCTATAAACAGCTAATCAAAAAATGGCTGGCTGCGGATGAATTAGAACCAGAAGAACTTGATAAGATTGGCTTGAGTAGTTGGCATGATGAACTGAGTAAAGAAGACTTTTCCCTAGATGCGATCGCTGTTTTTGGTAAATTATCTCTACTCCATGAACCCTTAATTATAGTTTTTGACCAGCTAGAAATGTTGGGATTAGAGCATAATCGTTCTATTTTACTTAACTTTGGCGAAGCTGTGAAAGAAATATTTACTAGAGTTCCCCATAGCTTAATTATCTTTAATTTATTTCCTAATCGCTGGCAACAACTACAACAAACTTTTGATGGCTCAATTATCGATCGCATTTCTCAATATCAAGTATTCCTCGAACCACCAACGGAAGCTGAAATTCAGCAAATTTTACAGTTAAAAGCTCAAGCCGTAGGTTCAGATCTGACTAACTTATTTACCCCGCAAGAAATAGCCAAGATAACTCAGGACAAGGTTTCTATCCGTGCAGTCTTAAACTATGCAGCGGAGTATTTTCGTTACAAGTATAAAAATATTCCCTTACCAAATCGACAAACTGCGATCGCTGATGATCGAGATGCTAAAGTGCAATTAGACTCCGCTATTGTCTCCAGATTAGATCGGCTAGAGTCACAGCAGCAAAAATTAGAACAGCTTTTAAGCAATATTGCTCGAGCATTTAATGGCTTTGTTGTAGCTCCTGTTATAACCCCAATAGCAACACCCAAGAACAATTTAACCCTCCCTACGCAGCCAGATATCATCGTTTCTCCCTCTAACCTAGAACAGACTCTCGAAGCAAAAGTACATGATTATTTAGCAACTCAACAAGCAATATTAGAACAAGACTATCATGAGGCAGAAATTCTGCTCGATGAGAAAGATATTGGCAAATTACAGGATATTATCGAAGCTTTTAAGCAAATATCCGAGTTAGAAACCGATATCATCCCCACCAAAAGAGTTTTTCCTCCCCATCGCTTAATTAGCCATAAAAACCTGAATAAAAAATTCTGTATCGGTTTTCTTAGTAGCTGCAAAGGAAGCAAGTTTACCTCTCGAATGCAAAATTTTAATGCAGCAGTGGCGACTCAATCACAAGTCAGGTTTATCCTGTGGCGTGATACTAGAAGCGACGTAATTTCACCGAAAACTATTGGCGGCAAAGAAATAAACAAACTCAACCAAACGAAAAATGGTGATTTTAGGGATTTTACCCGCAACCACAGAATTACTTTTGAATTGCTCTACAAGTTTGTCAGCGATGTTTACAACCAAGATTTAGATATCGATTTGGATACAGAATTCCAGCCTGCAATCAAAATAGTGGGGGATTACTTCCATGACTATTGGCTGATGCAAGCAATTTTATGAAAACTAATTCCAATAATTAGAGTGCTTTCAAAACAACAGGGATGCTGCGAACAACATCCCTTGTAATAATATGCCTAAAAGTGTTTTAAAGTAATTTTATCTGCCAGCAATATTATAGATTTTTGAGCTGGCGTTATTTATATCCGTATTTATATTCAAATAATAATCTGCTAAAAATTAATGGGCTGTGATCTCTAGCACCTGAAAACTTGATTCGCTAACGGCTACTATTTGTGAAAGACAGCTAAACAGCAAAAATGAAAGAAAAAGTTCTCAAACTTGGTGATGATATCAATACCGACGATATTATTCCTGCTCATCGCAGTACTAACCCAGATCCCGAACATCAGAAACATTATGTTCTCGAACATATAATTGGTATCGATACCTTATTGCAGTATGAAATTATCGAAGCAGGGTCAAACTTTGGCTGTGGTTCAAGTCGGGAATATGCACCCATCGCCATTAAAGCGGCAGGGATTAAATTAGTACGCGCTCGTTCTTTTGCCGAGATTTTCTATCGCAATAGTATTAATATTGGTCTAACTTTAGAAATTATTGAAGAAAACCAAGAAAACTCAGTTGTCAAAGCCATTTCCGCAGCAGGGGGATTGACAGCCTTTAATCAGCAACGGTTACAAAATAAGATTACTGTCCCTCAAAGCAAGACTCCATCTCGTTCGATGACTATGGCGGAGAAAATGCTAGCCAAGGCTTCAGGGAATGATTATGTACAGCCTGGTGAAGTAGTCTTTGCCAAGGTAGATTTAGCTATGTCCCATGATGCGATCGCTGCTCCCGTATTTGAGCTATTTAGAGTAAATTTTGGCGAAGATACCCAAATATGGGATGTAAGCAAGGTTATTTTAGTTGCCGATCATTTTATTCAAGTAAATGATATTCGAGACGATCCTCAAGCGATTAAGCTCTATCAAAACATGGTGGACTTTGCCCATCAGTATGGTTGTAAACTATTCGACCTAGTATCCCCTGGGGAAGCATCAGGAATTTGTCATGTCTTGCTACCAGAACAAGGTTTAATTGGGCCAGGAATGATTATTGCAGGTACTGATTCCCATAGCTGTACTTATGGTGCATTTGGAAGTTTCTCTACGGGGGTGGGGACTACCGACATGGCGAATATTTTAGCTACGGGGGATATGTGGTTACGTGTCCCTAGCACAATCTTATTTGAACTTTCGGGAATGTTACCCGAAGGTATTAGCGCCAAGGATATCATGCTATTTATCCTGGGAAAAATCGGCTGTCAGGGAGCAATAGGTAAAGTATTGGAGTTTCGGGGAAGTATCATCGAACAACTTTCCATCGATGAGCGGATGACCTTAAGTAATATGGCGGTGGAGTGTGGTGCAATGTGCGGTTTGATTGTCCCCGATGCAATTACCGCTGAATATTTACAGGACAAAAATATGTCTGACTATACCCCCATAGTCGGCGATCAAGATGCAGCATATGATTCTGTTTATCAATTCGATCTAAGTAATCTCGAACCTCAAATAGCCTGTCCTCCCAAACCAGATAATGTAGTCAATCTGAGTGAGTTACCAGACACCCCAATCACCCTTGCTTTTATTGGTTCTTGTACGGGGGGCAAACTTACCGACTTAGCTCAAGCTGCTGCGGTATTAAAAGATCGCCAAGTAAGTCCCCAGGTGCAGATGTATGTTGTTCCCGCTTCCCAACAAATCTGCCAGCAAGCAGAAGCACTAGGCTATTTTGATATTTTTACCCAGGCTGGAGTACAAATTCTTAAGTCTGGTTGCGGTGCCTGTATCAATTCTGGTAAAGGGGTTTTGGGTAAACAAGAAACGGGTATTTATGCCACTAATCGCAATTTTACAGGACGCACAGGGGACCCCACAGGCAAGAATTACTTAGCTTCCCCGAGAATAGTTAGTATTTCGGCTGTGAACGGCAAAATAAGCGATCGCTTTTAAAAGCAAAATTTAGCTTTTCATCTGAACAATATGAATAAGACAAAAAGAGCAATAATTATTTTTCCGCAATTAGGCAGTAATATAAACTTAATTCAAAATATCCGTAATCAATACGATTTTCTTGCTCATAAAATTGCCCCTCACATAACTTTAGTATTTCCTTTCGAGAGTGACATATCATCAAATGAATTATCCCAACATGTAAGAAATAGTCTTCGCGAGTTTAAGTCATTTAAGATAACTATGCAAAGAATTATTCAAGAAGAAAATTATCTTTTCCTAAAACTTACACGAGGACAAAAAGAAATTATCGAAATTCATGATTTACTTTATTCAAGACTTTTAAGCGGGTTTTTAGCCAAACAACATCATTACCAACCTCATTTGACAGTTGGTCGTTTGAAAGATTCCAACGCAGTTAAATTTGCTATGAATGAGTTAAAATATTTTGATTACAAATTTGAAACTAAAGTAGATAAAATTACGACTGAAATCATTTTAGATGACTTATCTTCAAAAGTAGATTTTGAAATAAAATTGAAATAGAGAAAAGAATTTGAGTGCGATCGCTAATCTTGAATTCTTTGCTTAACTTTAGCAATTAAGCGTTTAATACTAGTTTAGAAGAATCCTAAAACCCTTATAAGAGTCATTTTTAAATCACATCAGAGGTCTATTCTTTAGCCCAATTATTAAAATGCGTTCGCCCTGACTGACGACCACCCCCCTTTTGCATGACTACCAATATGATGTTATGTTGAAAAACTGACGTGATTAATCACTATGAAAAATTTTGTTTTTATTAAAAAAAGCTTTCCTTAACCTTTTCAACTTAAGTAACTTTTTATCAGGTAAAGAGCGATCGCGCTTGAGCCTAACCTTTAGATTACCAAAAAGCAGAACATTTGCTTGTCTTTTTTGTCTGAGTTTATGTTTGAGCTTGAGTATATCTGCTTGCAATGCCAATAATTCGACAGCACCAGCAAAAACATCTACATCTACTAGTGCTAAGACACTTCGGATTGGCTATCAAAACTCTGGTGTATTTTTCCTGGTTAAAAATCGCGGTGGTTTAGAAA
>JBDKJC010000026.1:0-11613 GCA_039796815.1 Cyanobacteriota bacterium
CTTCTACCCATTGCAGAAAGAAGAGTTAATAAAACTGCGAGAAGTCAAATTAATCAACAATGCTGCATATGTCCATTTGGCTTTGCGTTACGAAAATCCCTTTTGCGATCGCCCCGTTCAGATAATCCCGAAAGAGTTCGCCCTCAGATGGCGAATACCAGAAAGCAGCGTCTACAAAGCGATCGCTAAGTTAAAAGACTTGGGGATTCTTAATATCAAATCTGGCAAATTGGTAATTGATTGGGTTATTAAATCTGAAAATCAAGTCCTAAAGGATACAGCTTCGCATAACACAGAAGCAGTTACAGAAGATATTGCCATAGGTGATAATCCTCAACCCATCCAAAATTATCAGATTGAGCAAAAAATTATCAGATCTGATAATTTTCTCTCCGATCCAGCAAAAGATTCTCCGATCCGAGAAAATCAGAGTCTAGAACCATTGTCAAATATAGCTTCTGGAATCCCTCAGACTCTTCAGAAAATTCAGACCAACCAGACCAGAGGCGGGGAGGAAAAAAAATCTAATCAAGAAGCAGTACAAAAGTTAGTACTAAAATCTGAGGTTAAAGAAAAAGTAACTTCTGATAAATCTAATGAATCGGTGAGAGAATTTCCCCGCGCTGTAACACAAGAGAAAACTAAAATAATATCCCCTAGTAAAAAGTCAGCAGATATTCCAAGTGAACTAATAGAAAAACTAGAAGAGTTAGAAATACCGTTAGATGACCAAGTAAGATCCGCGATCGCATCACATCATGTTTCACAGGCTTATGGTGCGTGCGCCCACTGCGAAAACACTAGAGAATCAATAACTAATATTCGTTCAGTTTTCCTCTATCAACTACCAAAGCAGCCTGTCGAGAAACTAGGCAGCAGGTACAGCGAAGAGATAATTAACAACCTTAAAGCACAGAATGAAGCTATAGAGAAGGAACTCAGAGATCCAGAGTATCAGAAAAAGTCAAAAGAAATATTCGCCCAGATACGGGCATCTCTGAAGGAGAAAAAGGCGCAATGATGATTGATTTAGTTAACCTTCGGATGAGCGATCGCTTTACTCACAAGATTAAGGTTCATCCTCGCCAATGGTCACGGTCAAGACCGTCTCATAAATTTAGATTGATTTTATTACATAACAATGTAGCTATTAGATGTAGCCATCATCCAAGCTTGGAAAACCTAGAGCGAAGCATTAGAGAGTATCTAGAACTCAATCCTAGTGGTCAATGGGAAATATACGATTACGAGGAAAATTAAGGCGTTCTCTGTCATGAAAAATACAAGCGTAAGACGCGCTTCTAAATCTAAATCCTATGACCATCAGGATGAGCAGGAAGGCACTCAAAAAAAATCAAATGGTTTGCTACAAAGTGATACTCAAAACAATGGTGTAGAAACAGAATTAAAGCAATGCTCAGACATCTCGACCTCTTCAGTGGAATCGGCGGATTTAGTCTCGCAGCCAAGGAACTCGGAGGAATACGAACAACTCAGTTTGTTGAAATTAACGCCGACGCTCAACTCATCTTGCGATCGCATTTCCCAGGAGTTCCAATTCACGCCGATATCAGAGACTATCAGCCAAGGGAAGGAGAATTCGATATTATCTGGAGTTCATTCCCCTGCACAGGTACAAGCAACGCAGGAACTAGAACAGGACTATCTCACCCAGAGTCAGCACTTTGGCGAGAAGGACTTAGATGTCTTATCGAGGCTCAACCCAAGTTCTGTATTATCGAACAACCTGAAGGAGTTATCAGACGAGGACTTCGAGCTATTCTTGGCGGACTCAGTTTGGCAGGATACCATTACGAAATTGAAACAATCACGGCGCGAGAGCTTGGCGCGGGTCATCAAAGACTCAGACTATTTATCATTTCCTACCCTGACGAGCAACGAGAACTCTACCTCAAGACCTGCTGGTCAGACCAAATGCGAGAAATGGTTCAAAGACAACGGCTTGATTCCCAATGGCTCACAGTTAAGCGCACAGGCGATCGCCTCACTTATGAACTTCCCGACGGATTGGTTCAGCCCACTATCCCCAACAAAACTCCAGGAAGAATTAGAGCCAGGTATCTTGCAGGACGAACAGTTACCCCAGGACAAGCAGCGATCGCACTCTCTAGAGTCCTCTATCTCAATACCTTGTCTAATCAAGCAACCACACAAGAAGCCATTTGAGGGTTTAATAGTAGGCGATCGCGGTACTGAATTTGATATCAAAGTAGATGACAGGCTTGTTTCACTTCCCAAGCTCTATGTTTTTCCCAACTTTCAGAAGCAGAAAGAAAAGTGTCGGACAGATGATGATATATCCCCTAGTAAAATTCGCCGAAAGAAAGGCACGGGAAGCGGTTCAATCTATTGGCGAACTATAACCAAGAATGGTAAGGAGTATAAACAAACTTATTATCATTACGAACTCTGGGATAAAGGCGATCGCAAGGTTAAATCCTGTGTATATGTTCCAAAATCAATGCGATCGCAAATTGAGAAAATGAACCATGAAAAAGCTCCAGTTGAAGAGATATTAAAGGTTTTGAAGAATAGGGCTAAGAGAAAATAATCATAAAAGTTGGAGAGAAGAAAGGTATTCCGCGATCGCGACACTTATTGCTCGTTCCTCGGAGGGCTACTTACCAACTCCTTCGTCAAACACGGCAAGCAGCCCCCCTCGTCATTCGCTTGCCAAAGGCTTTGTTGCGTCAGTTGAAGTTATACTCACACCCTGTCAAAAAACAGCTTTCCCATTGTAACTACGGGGTCAAGACGTTTTTTTTAAGGAACTTCGTGTCTTTTAATTTTTGCAAAAAAACTTATCTTGACTCCCTCCGTTGCGTCCAAGCTGTAGTTTTTTTTTAAATTATGAATATTCAATTTGTGATTGATTTAGCTTTCAGAGTTAGTTTTGATTTTAGTGTTGAACAAAGAGAAGGAAATTCAATTTTAGTTAAATTTAAGAATGAAGAACAAACAGTTAGTTTTGTTGAAGAAATAAGTGTTTATGAAGAATTTAGTGTAGTGAGAAATGAAAATGAAGTGTTAGTTCGTATTTTATAAAATCAATGATTTAGTAGTTAGAAATAACTACTATTTCTTTATTTAAGTTATCGAATGTTCGCTACGGCGCGTCTGTCGCTAACAATGTTCATGGATCTGTTTTAGCTGTGAAGTAATGCGCCAGCCACCAGCCTTCGCTCACGCCCACCCACCCGCCCCAGAGAGAATGGATAGAAATGGGCTTTGAAAGTATCACTAACTATTAGATTCCTTAATTGACTTACTGTTCAGCATGATAACCATATTTCCGTGAATTTCTACGCGATTGCCCAGATCTAGACCCTGTTGATAAAAGAGTTCAGCATCTTTCTTCGTTTTGAATTCCATGTGAAGACCTTTTTGGCTTCCAAATATTCTTTCGGGGGAAAATTCCATTTCTCAACCTGTATAGAAAAGATATTTTTAGATTATCAGAGTAAGTGTATAGTGGTGACAACACACTGTTACCCGATGACAACACACTATGAAACTTGGAGTACAAGAACTTTGCGATCGCTACGATATCAAGTCTAGAAAGAGTCTCTACAGCAGATTAGATGGATTAGGAATTACTCTAGCCAAAGATGGTAACAAATCCTATGGGACAGATGAGCAGGTAAAGTTACTCGACCAGCAGGACGAACACATTAAAAATGGTGGCACTATCAAGAATTTCGTACCCACAACACACGCTGAGGTAACAGTACACAATACAAGCCCAAACCCAGGCATATCAAGCATTGTAGAGACAACACAACACACGCCACAACTCAATACACAGTCGGTTTTACTAGGGGATATAGCTAAGGCTGTTAGTAGTGCGATCGCCTTAAAAATGACACCTCCTGACCCTCTGTGGTACTTAGGCAAATTAGAAATTGCCAGAGCTTCAGGTTGGGAATTAACAACATCTCAGGTGAAAGAGTTAATCGGTGTCAAACCAAGTTGTAAGCAAGGAAAGAAGACTTTCAAACGTGGCTCATTTATCTTCGTTAAAACAGGGAAAATAGGTAATCAGACATCTTGGAAGGTGCAAAAGGTAACTGATGATGGCTATAAAGCTTGATTTACTTATAGTCTAGAGGGTCGAGGTTGTCAGGACTGAATTCCTTGATCCTCTTATCAGAATCGAAATCAAAGTGAGAGTACGAATCCGTATTGATATTTTTACTATTATCTATACAAATCCCAAAACACGGATTCTTTTCCTTTTCAATTTTCTTGTTACCTTTCTGGAAATCTTTTGGCGACAAAATTTCGCCCAAATCTACTTGTTCAGGTAAATCAAAACTAATGCCTGAAAGAGAAATCCAAGATGTTTTTTCCTTGGGCTGTTTCACAGTTTTAGCTTTGCTGTTACACGCCTCGGCAGCCGTTGTAGTAGCAAGAACCGTGGAGACAATAGCCGCTGTCAAAATTTTTTTCATTCAATTGTTTGATCGCTTGAATTAATATTTGATTGCGATCGCTCTCAATTGATTATTAATTTATTCTTCAGGTTAACGTTAATCTCTTCATTTTGTCTTTGTAATTGATTAACCAAGTGTAATGTAAAAATTTTAGATTTATCCCCTAGTAATTTTTAGATAGTAATTCCACAAAAGTAACATCTAAAAATTAGGTATTAAACTAATATTTCTGTAATTTTATAGCCTATTAATTAGGTAATTTTAGTTAACAATTAAAAGATTTATTAATGCGGTCGCTTCAATTTACTAATGCAACAAAAAGATTGAAGCTAAAAAAATAAGTTCACTTATAGGCTATATTCCAGACTCACTCTGGAATTCCAGACTCATATCACAGAAAAATTTATTTGAGTGTTTCATAATATGGATACCGAATTAAAAAAATTATATTATGAGCGACCAGAATTCCAGCACTGATAACATAGTCCGTCCAGAAGACTTGATGGCAGAACTAGACCTTAAAAAGTCAACTTACTATGACGACTTAAACTATCTGAACATCTCGGCTAACAAGGATGAAAACAAAAAAGCATATCTAACAATTGACCAAGCTAATCAAGTAAGAGCTTTACGTTCTTATGTTATTGAAAACGGTAAACGCGATGGTTTTAATTATGGAGGTTTAGCAGTTTCTAATAATAATGAACTAGCTACAAATTCTGAATCAAATGATATTTACATTAATCGCGAAGAACCTATAGAACAATTTGATACACGAATACTTCGAGAAGCCGAAGAGTTAGCTGCTCGTGGGATGGCGATGAAGGACTTAATCAAAATCCAGTTGGCAAGTCAGATGAGCTTTGATGACTTATCCCCTGACCTACAAGAGAAGGTGAACATCGCCCGTGAGGTGGCTAACCCAAAGTACACACCAGCAACGATCGCCAGTCAGTTACTAACTCAATACCGCAATCAGAAAGCACAGGTAGAAGGGTAGATTTTAAAGATAGTGATTCTTTTAATCATGTTATCAAGGCGATCGCTGCTGGTAATTCTGTAATAGTTCTGGGTGAAGCTGGTACGGGTAAAACTGATTTTGCCCTAGCTTTGCATGAGGAGATGTCAGGGGAATTCAATAGTGCGATCGCTACCTACAAAGGTTCAATTAAAAAGTTCTTTGTGGCGATCGCCATGCAGTTGGATTGTCCGACTGAAAATGAACAGAACCGACCTTTAACTGTTGATGCCCTCAAACAAGAAATACTCGAAAACTCTGGTGAAGACACCTTACTTATCTTCCCCGAATCTAAGAGGTTAACTACCTCGATTCGCTATTGGATTGAAGACATGATGGGTGCTGGGGCGAAAGTCGTCTGCTTTGCTGTGGCGAATCCTGGTAAGGATATTTTCCTCGATATGTTGGAGATTGAATTATCACTCCCCAGTGATGCCCATATTCGCCTAGTCATGGCAGCAGAAGCCCAAAGGCAGGGACTACAAATTGATAAATCCCGATTAGCGGAACTACAGCCGTTGGCTGGCAGAAATCCCATGCTAGCGAGGAAGATTATCAAGAATGAGGCTCTAGGGCTAAAGCAGGATAAACCAGAACATACGAACTATGTGGTGATTATGCCCGTAATTATTGCGATGCTGTTTAGTTTTGCAGTGGTTAGGTTTATTGGAATGGGAACAGGGAATAAAGGACTTTATATTACTGGGGGGGTTTGTTTGGTTAGTGCGATGGCTCTGAAACAGTTAGGGAATGTTAGAGGAGCGAGGAAAAGGTTAGGACAGTAGTTACAAAACGAGGAAATTGAAACATGGAAAAATTAGCTGAACGAATCGAACAATTAGAAAGCCTGGTTGCGTCTTTAGTTAATCTCAACCTTCCACCAGAGATTCATGTAGAAGCACTACAGTCAAAATTACCCGAAGTCTTAGAAGGATTAAAAGAAGGGTATCTAGAAGCTGGTGGTGAAAAGTTTTGGATTGACTAATTATGATGTCAGTAACTCATGCAGTAATAGCAGCAGCAGGAACTTCTTTAATCCTTGGCACAGCTAGCCCATTACCTTTAGGTCTAGCCATTATTGGCTCTCAACTTCCCGACTTAGACACCACTACTAGCACCATTGGCAAAATCTTCTTTCCCATTAGCTCTTGGATTGAAGATAGATTTCCCCATCGCTCCATTACTCATTGTCTACTAGCTACTGCTGCGATCGCTGTTATATCCGTTAGCATCGGCTACTTTCTGGGTGATATCAAAACGGCGATCGCTCTTCCTCTCGGTCATCTCCTTTCCTGTTTCTCCGATACCTTCACCAAGCAAGGCGTACAATTGTTCTATCCTGAACCTGTGTGGGCAATTAGTGTATCCAATCCTCGACGGAGATTGAAAACTGGCGGGGCTGGTGAATTGTGGGTTTTAGGTATTGCGATCGCTCTTCTGTGTTTTGGAATCTATCTAGCCAATGGTGGGGGGATAACTCAGAAAGTGTCTCAGAACCTCGGTTTAAAGGATGGAGTAGTCGAACTTTATAATCAAAATGCCAGCACTCATCAGGTATACGCGAATATTACGGGTTATTGGGCAAGCGATCGCACCTCAGCAGATGGAAAGTATTTAATCATCGGCAATGAAGGTAATGAGTTCATCGTTAGTGATGGTAAAGGGGTTTACAAGACTGGCGAACAGATTATTACGAGTAAGGTGAGTACGGTCGTTGGTGAAGTTGCCAAGATTGAGATTAAGAGTATTAGTTTTGATGATGAAGAAGCGATCGCTAAACTTGAAGAACTACAACAGACTTATCCTGGGGCTGAGATTTACTTGAGTGGTGAACTAACGGTAGATTTTCCTGAAGATGTGAAGATAGCTGTTGAGCCGAATCAAATGGTTACGGCTGAGGTGGTGGGGAGTGGTATTAAGTTTAGTTATTGTGGGTTGGAGAAAGCGATCGCATTTCTTAGAGAGCAATATGCGGTAGGGACGGTGGAGATTAAAGTAATAAGGTAACAGCGATCGCGAAGCGTAGGCGGAGCCTAATCGCCCGTCCTCGAACTCAGACTCAGATTACACCTAAACCCAACTCAATAGTTTAAGACAGAAACAGAACACCAATCTTGGTCACTGTGATGAAAAGAACTTATAATCTATTGGGCTACCTCCTTTTTGGCATCGCTGCTTATGCCTTCGTCAACGCCAACAATACCGATGTTATAGCCACTGCCCCAATAACCGAAGAACAAGCACAATCAACTCCAAATCGTCACACCATCACCCTAGTTCTCAGCCAACTCTCCGACCTGAAAGTAGAAGAAGGACAAAGGATAAATGCTGGAGATATCATTAGCGATCGCACCTCCGAAAAAACCAAACTACAAGCCAAAAGACAGAGATTAGATGACTCTCTCACCAAAGCCAGATTGCCCCTCAACGCTCTAAAACCCGTCCCATCACCCTCGTTTCAAACCGAACTAGCAGCACTCAAACAGGCTCAGTTTAATTTAGATGCCATAGTCGAGCAGCTAAATAACTTCGATGATTCGTTGTACTTCAAGGACCCCTGGCACGTTCAAGTATTCGAGTCGGAGAAAGTACAGAAATTAGCCGATTTAAAACGCCAGGAGTTAGAAGCTTCGATTAATGTCGAGAAAGCGATCGCCTCCCTTGATGAAGCTAAACTCAGCTATCAAAAACAACAGTATGAACACTCATTGAAAGTTTCTGACTATCAAACCCTGATGCAGAAGCAACAGGAGCAAGTTAATTCACTGCAAACTCAGTTAGATGTAGTTGATGATGAACTGGATAAGCTGACATCGGTTTATTCGCCCTATCGGGGGAAGGTAAGACGGGTGAAGATCCTCGGACAGAATGAGCGATCGATTACTGCTGAGGTGACTTTGGATATTAAAGATGAAAGAACACTTAAAACTCAATAAACTGACTACTTCCAGCATCAGGCGATATATGCAAATACCTCTCAGTAGTAGTCACACTCGCATGACCCAAACTCTGCTGCAACAACCTCAAATTACATCCAGCTTCCAAGCTATGACTGGCGTGAGAATGCCTTAACCAGTGTGCCGATGCCCTCTCATCAATCCCTGCACGCTTACAAGCTCGTTTAATCATTGTATGCACTACAACGCGACTTACCTTATTATGATGGCGACTAATAAAAACGTACTGATTGACTCGATGGTATTTCTCAAACTCCTTAATCCTCACCCAAAGCCAATCGGGAATAATAATTATTCTGGTTTTACTTCCTTTGCCGAAGACAGTACACTTACCCTCGCCTTTGTGATGGGGTTTTAAATCGTTCCAAGTTAGCCCCACCACTTCCGACACCCTCAAGCCACAGCCGTACATCAATAACAGCATCAAGCGATCGCGTTCATTCCTGACTCCATACTTAATCAATCCTTGCACCTGGGATACATCTAAAATCCGATCGGCTAGATTTTCCTTGGCTTTCGGAGTCTTTAAGAAGCTGCCCACATTCAAAGATAAATAACCCGTCTTCACCCCAAAGCTAAACAGAGACTTAATTACTAGAACTTTGTTCGCCACAGTGGTAAGCTTAAATCGAGCCTTTAATCCGCGTTCCCATAGCTGAAGATCCTCTAATTTCACCTCACTTAAAGGTTTAGCGATGAATTCAATGAACTTAGTAACCGTCGAGCGATAACTTATCTGGGTCGTCTCCGATTTATTCCCAAGCCAAATTAAAATTAACTCGCGATCGCACTTAGCATTAGTAACTTTGTTCTGATTAAGCATTAATACGGACGTATTGAAAAAGATCTAACAATATAGGGCATTTTGTTATACATTGGCTGGACTAATTATATTCATTTGTTTGTTTGGGGAAGATTAAGTTTGTCATCTTCTTTCTTCGACACATGAAAAAACTCTTTAACAGTTCTAGTGTACTAATCGGTCTAATTCTCGTCTTTGTTGGTGTCCTTGCCAATAGAAAAGCTATTAATGGCTCGACAGAAAAGGCGATCGCCAGTGTCTTATTTAAAAATAATTATGCCCAACAGTGGCAGATTAAGCCAGGAAGTGTTCACGATGGCGATACTCTACGAGTCGTCAGAGGGTCAGAAGAACTGAAAATTAGACTATGTGGCATCGATGCCCCTGAAATCAAACAACCATTGGGTATTGAATCTCGTGATTACTTGCGATCGCTTGTAGATAAAAGCGACGGTACGATTCATGTTTTACCAATTGAAGAGGATAGGTATGGACGCACTGTAGCTGAGTTGTGGATACCAGTTAAACCCGATTACGTGGGGGATATTCATCTTAATACGGCAATGGTAGAAGCTGGCATGGCTTATCACTATCAAAAGTATTCGGGTAATTGTGAGAGTGCCGAGAATTTGGGCTGGGCGGAGAAGATTGCTCGTGATGATAAGTTAGGGGTTTGGAATGGAAGTCATCAGAAGCCTTGGGATTGGCGTAAGTCTCATAAGTAATTGCGATCGCCAATATTACTAAGAAAAAAGGGGGACGAACCCCCAACGACACGACTCAACGCACGACAGGCACAGAAACAACCCACACCGAGCCAGAGACAGAACAGACACCAGGACGAACCGCAACCGCAAAACCAACCAACCGAGAGCAGGACAGGGCAAAAGCAGCAGCAGACGAGCGAGACACGAAGACCGCCCAGACGACAGAGCCAGAGAACGAACGAGAAGAAGAACGAACCGACCAAGAGCAGCAGCCAGCAGACAGAGCCAAGCCAACGACACGACGGAAGGGAACACCGACGCGAGAAGAACCGAAACCGACAAAGAAAGAAGGACGAACAAGCACGAGAAAAAAACCCCCGAAAGGACACAACAGTGTTGTCAAAACGGCGTAAGCGAAGTCATAGGGGTTAGATACCCTAGCACTTACTGAAGATTAATTTTGTGACCCCTTGACGAGCGATATCGGGGTGCGGGGTGTCCCCGCATTCAAACCGCGTTAGCGACATTATAGAAGCCGTTATACTAGAAAAGCTGTGTGACGTATACCCACACGATTCAGGTGGGCGACCAAACACACTAGACTTGCGTTCCCCAGAGGGGCGGAGGGGGAAAACAAAAAAACCGCGAAGCGTCAATATGGAGAATGCGATCGCGGTGAATTATAAATGGGCTTAGTCTTAATTAAATAAAAGAAAGTGACGAGGTAAAAGTACCAACTGTTGAACTCTCGCTCGAAAATCCTATGTAGTAAGTTCCTGGTGTTAAATCTTTTTCCAGAACACTACTATAAGAATCATTTGAATCGATGACTACTGAACCTTGGTAATTAATTATCTGTGCGATCGCGCCTTGTGTGTTTAAACGAATATTGGATGCTTCACTTAGACTAAATTTGGCATAGTCGGAAACATCATCACCACCAATAGTTTCAGTGATTTTAATTCCCATCGAATCATTGCGAATAACTTGACCCTTATTCCAATTTAGACCTGTTAGCGGATCGATGCCTCCCATATTCCAAGAATAATATTTAGTGTCAGGCATATCGAAATCAAAGCTTTTACCAAAATTTAACTGAACTGAAGGATTACTAGGATTCATGCGATCGCTTGCCACCAAACCAAAACTAGCAGAACGGCTGTCAACTCGAAGTTTAATATTAGTGAAATTCTGATTGTATTTAAAACTAAAAGATTTGGCTTGAGTCCAACTAACTCCATTATCAAGAGACACGCTAATTAAACCAGAACCAACTACTAGCTTTAGAGCATCATTTGTGTCGGCAGATAAAAATTTATAGTTGAAATCATACAAACCTTTGAGACACTGACTGAGTTTTAAGGGTTGTTGTTTATTAATTGTGCCAACGTTTGAAGTTAACTTAATTCCTGAATATTGCATTGTTTAAAATCTCAAATAGTTATTCTATAAATCTAGAAATGACTACTCATCAACCGTTGTGATTTGCTCTCAGTAATTGAAGAAGATATTGTAAAGTGAAATTCTTAAAATGGTGGCGATCGCGATAAAAATGTTCGCTCGTCGGGCGGGGGTTTAAACTTCAAAATGAATATTAATAGTTAAGTTTGCCCCCACCACTCCTCACTCACTCCCCACCCACCCACCCCAAGAAGTATGACAAAGAGTAATCGCG
>JBDKJC010000027.1:0-11598 GCA_039796815.1 Cyanobacteriota bacterium
TATCAACCCACAGGAGTTAGCGGCATCTTACATACTCCCAAAGGAGAAATAGCCTTTAATTCGCCTTTGGTTGGTCAGTTTAATTTAGCCAACTTGCTAGCAGCAGTGGGTGCAGGATTACACTTAGGCTTAGACCTCAAATTAATTGCCGATCGCTTGCCCAACTTTGCTGGTGTACCAGGAAGAATGGAACGGGTGCAGTTAGATTTTAATCAAGATATTAACGTGATTGTTGACTATGCTCATACTCCTGACAGTTTAAAGAACTTACTCAAGGCTGCACGTCCTTTTATTACGGGTAAAATGATCTGTGTCTTTGGTTGCGGAGGCGATCGCGATCGCACAAAACGTCCTTTAATGGGAAAAATTGCCGCGCAACTAGCGGATCTGGCAGTAGTAACTTCTGATAATCCCCGTACGGAAAACCCCGAACAGATCCTCAAAGATGTTGTAGCAGGTATTCCTGACAATGTTAAGCCTTTAGTTATCGGCGATCGGGCAACGGCGATCGCCACAGCGATTAAAAATGCTCAACCAGGTGATGGAGTCCTAATTGCAGGCAAAGGACACGAAGACTACCAAATCTTAGGCACAGAGAAAATTCATTTTGACGATCGCGAACAGGCTCGAATTGCTTTAGGCGATCGGTAAAGGGCTTCGCCCTAGCTATCAGCTATCAGCTTTTAGCTATCAGCTTTTTAAAAGACCTGTCTTGAAAATAGGAGGCAGAATAAAGCTATTTTCATTACTGGGTTGTGAACGACAGTTCATGGCATCTCTTGCATAAATAAAATTTAAATCAATTTTAATAACGTAAGAGTCAAATATTCTTCCTTCTTGATGCAGTCGCTCATGGGGCTTGCCCTAAAGGACTAACTTCGTGTCGCACCGCTTAGTTTGGTGGAAACCCCCAAGACCGCCGCCCTAAAGGATTAGCTCCTCACGTCGCGTCCGCTGCATCGCTTTTCCCTTTACCCTTTTTCCTTTACCCTGACATCACGCAAGAAGTTCAAGGTAAATCTACAGCTTAATTTCATCGATCTCATTTACAGAGTTAGGTAATTTCTAAAATCATTAGAGATTACTTGACTCTATTTTTTTGGCTTATATCTATGTGTTTCGTTCTTAATTTTGAACCAGAATAAAGGTATTTTGTCAATATGAAATATAGCTAAATTAAAGTAAAGGCAGCAATATTAAGACAATTTTTACATTTTTTTACAAATACTGCTCAATTCTCAAGCATAAAATTGCTTTAATAAAAGAGTAGTCAACTTCATAGTTATAACTTAAGCAACAATTAATTAAATAGCTTTTTGCAAGTATAAGCATCTATATCTATATGCAGATGCACATAAGAAAAAATTGTGTTATGAGTATTACATAGGCAACTAAAACTTTAGTTTATTGTTATTTAGTAGCAACCAAATTTTCTTTAAGCAATTTAGCTAGTTTATTATTTCACCAAAACTTAAACATAGGAATTTAATGTATAAAAATTACAGTTTTTGATGTTTATAGTTGAATTTAAGCTGCTATTATTATTAACAAAAACTAGCTTAAAGATTTTAAAATATCAATTCTGTTGAAGTAAAAAGCAGCTTTGACAATTTTTTTATGCAAAAGATAATTTTTTATCCTCAAGGATATACTTCGTTATTAGGAGCAATTAATAGATCGTGGTAAGTACAGCCAATTCGTCTAACGTAAATCAAGATAACTTGCAACCAGATGGACACAAGATAACTGCAAGACCAGTAACTCCCTGGGGGATTTTGGTTCAACAGCTAGAGCAAATTTTAGAAACAGCTCAAACAGAATCAGTTTCTGCTGAGTTCAAAACAGCTTTAAACAATGCATATCAATTAGCTGCGGGTTTAGATCCCTACTTAGAAGATTGCACCACCCAAGAATCTCCAGCCTTAGCCAATTTAACCGATCGCACGCAAAAAGAAGACTGGAGTAAGCGTTTTGACGACGGGGAAACAGTAAAAGCTTTGGAACAAGAAATGCTTTCGGGGCATCTTGAAGGACAACTACTAAAAATGCTGGTGGCGATTAGTAAATCCCAACAAGTTTTAGAAATTGGCGTATTTACTGGTTATTCTGCTTTAGCGATCGCCGAAGCTTTACCCGCTGATGGTTGTTTGATCGCCTGTGAAGTAGATGAATATGCGGCTAAGTTTGCCCGTGAATGTTTTGATGTTTCCGAACATGGTAAGAAAATTGAGCTAAAAGTTGCTCCCGCAATGGAAACCATGCAGGAATTAGTTAAGGCGGGGAGATCATTTGATTTGGCATTTATTGATGCGGACAAGGGAGGATATATCGATTACCTCAACCTACTGCTAGATACCGATTTATTAGCTGCTGATGGCTTTATCTGTGTCGATAACACTCTGATGCAGGGGCAGCCATATTTAGCCGAATCACAACGCACTGATAACGGTCAGGCGATCGCTCGTTTCAATCGCTTTGTTGCCGACGATCCTCGGGTAGAACAGGTAATGATTCCGATCCGTGACGGCTTAACCCTAATCAAACGCAAAAAAATTGAGGATTAAGACTTAAAATATGGCGCAAATATTGTTTGGTTCGGGACGCAGTTCGGCGATCCCTAAAAATCTGGCAACTCTCGGTCTGTTAACACTCTTACTTCCTTTTAACTTAGGAATGATCCTAGTATCTTTAGTTAGTGGAGTTTTGAGGGGGGACAAAAAAGCGATCGCGACTACTCCCAGCCCAAAAAAACGCATTTTAATCACTGGGGCAAAAATGACCAAGGCATTACAGCTTGCGAGGTCTTTCTATCGCGATGGTCATGATGTGTATTTGGTGGAAACCCATAAATATTGGCTTTCAGGACATCGCTTTTCCCGCGCTGTTCAAGGCTTTTTTACCGTTCCCGTACCCGAAAAAGAACCAGAAGCCTACTGTCAGGCTTTAGTAGATATAGCTAAAGAGAAAAACATCGATCTTTTTGTTCCCGTATCTAGCCCCATTGCCAGTTACTATGATTCTCTAGCCAAAAAAGCATTAGAACCCTATTGCGAATCAATTCATTTAGATCCAGAACAGACAGCTATTCTCGATGACAAATACGCTTTTTGTTCAAAAGCAAAAGAGTTTGGTTTATCTGCGCCCAAAGTATTTCGCATTACAGATCCACAACAGATTTTAGATTTTGATTTTGCTAGCGATGGTAGCAAATATATAATCAAAAGCATTCCTTACGACTCAGTACTGCGCCTAGATTTAACTCGTTTACCTTGTCCCGAAATGGCAGCCTATGTCCAGAGTTTGCCTATCAGTGAAGCTAAACCTTGGGTGATGCAGGAATTTATTCGGGGAGAAGAATATTGCTTCCACGCTACCGCCCGTAAAGGCAAAATTAGACTACACTGCTGTTCTAGATCTTCACCTTTTCAAGTGAACTACGAACAGGTAGACAATCCTGCCATCTATCAGTGGGTAGAAACCTTTATTCAAAAAATGAATTTAACAGGACAGGTCTGTTTTGATATGATTCAGACTGAGGACGGTACAGTATATCCTATTGAATGCAACCCTCGTTTACATTCTGCCATCACTATGTTTCATGACCATCCAGGAGTAGCAAAAGCTTATTTAACCGATGGTGAACCAGGAGAAATTGCGATCGCTCCTTTACCCGACAGTAAACCCACTTACTGGACATATCATGAACTCTGGAGATTACTAAGCGTTCGCTCTTTCAAAGAATTAAACGCTTGGTGGCAAAAGATTAGTCAAGGAAAAGACGCTATTCTGACTCCAAACGATCCTTTACCCTTTTTGATGCTGCACAATTGGCAAATTCCCTTACTGCTGCTAGATAACTTACGTCGTCTTAAAGGCTGGGTCAAAATTGACTTTAATATTGGCAAACTAGTCGAAATCGGCGGAGATTAGAACATTGAACATTGAACAGTGAGTCCTAAAGGATATGCCCTAAAGGATTCCCTATCGGTCACGAAGCGGTATGGTTTACCATTAGCTCGCAAGCTCGCGTCACAATGAACAATGAGCAATCAACAGCGATCAGTAATCAGTAATCAGTAATCAGTAATTAGTAATTAGTAATTAGTAATTAGTAATCTAAATGGTATCAACTAGCACGAATCCTAATACAGAGGCAAAAAAAAGAGCGTTTGACTTAATGCTTACTTTCGTCAAAAGTCAGTGTACATATACCGCAGCACGTTTGGGGATCTTCGATCTATTGGACGATCGCGGAGAACAAACGGTCGAAGATTTAGCTCAAGCAACTAACACTGATACTGAACGACTCTACTTTATCCTACGGGCATTAGCTCATGTGGAAGTACTAGTAGAAAAACCAGGAAGAATATTTGCCTCCACGGAAACATCTACTCTTTTGGTCACCAATAAAGATCCATCAGTGGGACATTTGTTGATGCATCTAATTGAACCTGCACAGTGGGATGCTTGGAAGGTTTTGCCAGAAGCATTAGAGAAGGGGGTTGTGCCTTTTGAACTGGCTAACCAGAAAGGGGTTTATCAGTATTGCTATGACAATGAGTGGAGTAAAGACACTTTTATCAAAGCAATGAGTTTTCTCACTAACTCTCAGGTAGATGGGTTGTTGGATGCCTATGATTTTGGTCAGTATGAAACGGTAATGGATGTTGGTGGTGGACAGGGGGGTTTGATTGCCAACATTGTTAAACGCTACGGTTGTAAAGGTGTTTTATTTGATTTACCTGATGTAGCTGATACTGCCAGAGAGTATATTACTAGCATTGGTGTCGATCCAAATGCGATCGCCATTAAAACAGGGGACGTATTTAAAGAGATTCCCAAAGGTGCAAATGCAATTGTTATGAAGCACTTTATCTCTGCTTGGAGTGATGAAGACGCGCTGAAAATTTTAGCCAACTGTAGAGAGGCACTTCCTCAAGATGGCAGATTGATTTTACTACAGTCATTTGTACCAGATCTTGATGAACCCAAAACTGAAGCTGATGGTATTATGCCAGGAATTTTTGCCGTACAGATTAATGTCGCTACTCCTGGCGGTGGCTGGCGTACAAAGCAGCAGTTTCAAGAATTATTTGCTAAAAGTGGCTTTGAGCTAGAACGGACAATTAAGACTACTAATAGTCTGTCGGGTATGGAATTCAAGCTTAGTCAGTAGTTAATCATTAATTAAAAAGCTATCAGCATCAGCTTTTTAATAATAAAGTCAGCCCTAAGAGCCTGAAGGAGCTTATGAGTGAAATCATAGTAGAGCTGACAATATATAAGATATAGCTTGAAGATGACTTTCATATGACGAACTAATGAATTTTTAATGACAGTCTGAAAATCAGTGATGTAAAAATCAAAAAGTTAGAAAAAACTTAAGTTTAGCTATAGATTAGCAATAATCATGATACCGATGGGTAAGTTTACGGGAAGTATAAACATAGGCTGAATTAAGTCGCTTTAAATTCTATCTCACATTACTTACTCATATAAACCACTACAATGCGTCAATTTTTAAGAGAGACTTTTGCTAGCACTATTGGTAGTATCATTGGCTTATGCCTCTTTCTGGGCTTAAGTGTCGGCGGTCTAGTTTTGATTTTAGTAACCGCTGTTTCAGACGATGAAAAAATTCAGGGTGTTCAGAACAAATCAGTTTTAGTTTTTGATTTGTCTACTCAAGTCAAAGATTATAAGTCTTCTGCAAATCTAGCGCAGGCATTTTCAGCTGAACAACCAGAAACTATTAGCTTGCGTAAAGTTTTACAGTCTATTGATGAAGCAACTAAAGACGATCGCATTGTGGCAATACTCCTCGACGGGAGAAAAGTTGGTATTCCCAACGGTTACGCTACGATCGCCGAAATTACCACTGCTTTAGAAAAGTTTAAGGCGACGGGCAAAAAAATTATTGCCTATGACGTAACTCTAAGTGAGCAAGAGTATTATCTAGCTTCTTTAGCAGATGAAGTGATTATTAACCCGATGGGAACGATGGAACTTAATGGTTTGAGTTCCCAGCAAATGTTTTTCAAAGGCGCATTAGAAAAATATGGCGTAGGAGTCCAAGTAATTCGCGTAGGAGATTATAAATCAGCCGTCGAACCCTATATTCGTGCCGATCTTAGTCCCGCCAATAAAGAACAAACAAAGGTCTTACTCTCAGATCTTTGGGGAAAATTTCTCAATCATGTAGCTGATAGTCGAAAATTAGATACGTTGAAGCTACAACAGCTAGTAGATGCCCAAGGATATCTCGAACCTGAGAAAGCGAAACAGGCTGGTTTAATCGATCGGGTTGGCTATTACGATCAGGTTGTGAGCAAATTACGAGTATTAACCGAAGAAAATAAAGACACTAAAGAGACGGAAAGCTTTAGGCAGGTTGATTTGGGGACTTATGCCAATGAGGCGATTCCTGCAAGCGAAGTTGCTTCTAGTGCTGGGTCAAAAATTGCCGTCATCTATGCTGAAGGAACAATTGTCGATGGTAGTGGCGGTATTGACAACGTAGGGAGCGATCGCTTTGCTGAAGATTTTCAGGAATTACGGGAAGATGAGGATGTCAAAGCCGTTGTGTTGCGGATCAATAGTCCTGGAGGTAGTGCCACAGCCTCAGATGTCATTTTAAGAGAGATCTTGCTTACCAAAAAGAAAAAACCAGTAATTGTATCGATGGGTAACGTTGCAGCCTCTGGAGGCTATTGGATTGCTGCTGGTGCAGATCAAATCTTTGCGGAAGAAAATACGATTACGGGTTCAATTGGTGTTTTTGGCTTGTTGTCTAATATTCAAGAAATTGCTCGAGAAAATGGTATTACCTGGGATGTAGTTAAAACAGGAAAATATGCTGATATTGACTCTAATGTTCGTCCGAAGACTCCAGCAGAATTAGTCATTTATCAACAATCGGTAGATAAAACCTATGGGCTATTTGTGAGTAAAGTAGCTGACTATCGTCATCTACCAGTAGCCAAGGTCAAAGAGATTGCTAGAGGTCGTGTGTGGTCGGGTAAAGAAGCGCTCAAAATTGGCTTAGTCGATCGCTTGGGAGGATTAGAAAGTGCGATCGCCTTTGCAGCTGAAAAAGCCAAGCTAGGTAACAGTTGGCAGCTAGAGGAATATCCTCAGCAAAACGGTTTGGATGCTCAGATTCTTGAATTATTTACCGCTAAAACCCTAGAATCCCAAGCAGCAAAAGATCCTGTCACTGCGGAATTGCTCAAGATTAAACAGGAATTATCGATGTTGAGTGCTTTTAACGATCCTAGTGGCGTATATGCTCGTTTACCGTTTAATTTTGAGATTGATTAATTTTTAGCTTTTAGCTTTTAGCTCTAATCTTGCTGATTCTGGGCTAATTACTTGTCATTCGTGATTAGTTATTGTTAACTGTTGATGTTATCCCGCTTGACGGGACTGTTTATCGATCGCCGATCGCTAGTAAGGGAATAAAATGCAATTATTAGATCGAATTCGCTTGGGTTTGGCTGTTGGGGTGGCTAAGACGGTAACAGGGGTAGTGCGATCTTTGGGGTTGGGAGCTGCGTCTGTTTTGCCAGGAGAAATCTCTCGTCGTCTCCATTCTCGTCTATTACCTCTGTTGTTTGAACAGGTTAGTCAGGGGGTAATTCTGGTAGTGGGTACAAATGGTAAAACCACCACTTCTTTATTGCTCAAACAGATTTTAAGCGATCGCGACTATACAGTAATACATAATTCCAGTGGAGCAAATTTAATCAACGGTTTGATTACGGCGTTACTTAGTTGTGCGGACATGACGGGTAAGATATCTGCCGATTATGCCATCCTCGAAGTGGATGAAAATATTCTGCCTTTACTATTAAAAGACTGTCAGCCGAAATATATTTTGGCGTTAAATCTGTTCCGCGATCAGTTGGACAGATATGGCGAAGTAGATACTATTGCTCAACGGTGGGGAAAAGCAATTTCTCCTCTACCAGAAGATACCACAATCGTCTTAAATGCCGACGATCCTACCCTGAGTAACTTAGGGCAACAGCTTAAACAAAAAGTCCTTTATTTTGGACTTAATGAACCAGAATTATATCTGGCGGAAATCCCCCATGCAGTTGATTCTATCTATTGTCCTCGTTGTGGGCATCTGTTAAATTATCAGGGAGTTTATCTATCTCATTTAGGAGATTATGAATGTCCTAGCTGTGGTTTTGCCAAAAGTAAATTGACCCTGGAAAGCAAAGAACACCCCCAAATCCTCATTGGCGTATACAACAAGTACAATACCCTGGCAGCCAGCGTTTTAACTCAAGCGATCGGCATTAAAACCGAAGATATATATAGCACCGTACAAAACTTTAAAGCAGCCTTTGGTCGTGCGGAAGAATTAGAAATTGAACAAAAGCAAGTGCGGATTATGCTGGCAAAAAATCCCGTCGGTATGAATGAAACCATCCGCGCCGTAAATGATATCAAGAAAAAAGGTAAATCCGATGTGACTCTTTTGGTCTTGAACGATCGCATTCCCGATGGTACAGATGTTTCTTGGATCTGGGATGTCGATACCGAAGAGTTGGTTAAGCTAGGGGGGACTTTGATCGTCAGCGGCGATCGCGTTTATGATATGGCATTACGACTGGCATATAGTTCTGAGTCTGTCGATCTAGAGAAAAATAACTTTGAATTAATAGTGAAGGAAGACTTACCTGAAGCTATTAGTACCGCTTTGGAATATACCAAAGTAACTGAAACGCTGCATATTATTCCTACTTATTCAGCCATGTTAGAAGTTAGGGAAGTGTTAGTTGGACGGAAAATTCTTTAGAAGAGAACAGAGTATGAAGCTTAAAACACTAAGCATTAAGGCAACGATTATATCGAACTACACACAGGTGGAAGTGACTTCTCCAAACGTTGACCTATCGGTACATCAAACTATGCGATGCAAGCAACGCTGGCTTCTGTAAATTCCTTAGAACAGACAGAACTTCCTTTGAGGTACTATTGGTAGTAGATGCAACTACTATCGGATTCCCTTTACGGCGTTTTATAGTGGGGAACAAGTCCAGCCCCACTCTCTTGACATTGATAGAGGCTGAAATGTCTCTATCAATCAAGAGTTGATATCTTTTATCCCAATATTCTCGAATACCGCAATCAGTAAAGACAAATTCATCTTTATAAGGCAGCAACATTGAGGTGTATTGTGGATTAACTGGTATCACCAAAGCCCCAGCTTTTTCAGCTTTGAACTTCAGTATGTTGAAAAACTGACCAAAAGCAGCATCAGCCCAAGACTTATTCAGCCCTGATTTTGCTGATTGCCCATTAGGAAGATAATTGCCGTCATCATCTTGTTTTGGTTTATTTCTTCGACTCAACCCCGCAAGATTAAGCTTTTCATGGAAGAAAACTTTTTTGCCCGTATTCAGTAGCGCATGGGCGGTGTTGTAAGCATGGTCTTTTCTAGCACGAGCTATCTGTTGATGTAGCTTTGCTTCACATTTGGCTAGCTTGCGTCTAGATTTACTTCCTTTTTTCTTGCTAGATTTACGTTTTGAGACTTTGGCTAGTTTGTCCTGTGACTTTCGAAAAGACTTAAGGCTAGGCAATTTAACACCTTCGCTAGTAGCCAGGTAATCATCTTCATGCAGTACCGCATCCATACCCAAAGAATTATTCCAACTGGGAACAATATTTGATTTAAAGTCAGGTATGGAATCATCCTGAAGTCTCAAATTAATATACCAACCATCAGCTTTCTTGATTATCTGGGCTTGCTTCAGTACCGCGCCGTCAGGGATAGATCGATGATGTCGGACATTAACTATGCCAATTTTCGGTAATGAGACGTACAACCATTTGCCACCGATAGAGCAACTGTGTAGCTTGACACCCTCAAATATCATTGATCTGAAACGTGCAGTGTTTTTGAATCTTGGCTTGCCACTGCGTTTACCATTGCTATCGCCAGCTAGATAACGCTTGAAACTTAATTCTACTCTTTTACACACCTCTTGTAGCGTTTGAGATGGCACAGAATTAAAGTCTAGTAACTCACCACTCCAGCCCACGGAAACCAAGTCTTGTTTGATTAATGGTAACTGCTTTTTCTGCCCGTAAAACTCAGGTTTTTCCTTGAGTTCAGGCAAATGACATACCAAAAGGCATCTGTCACTGTAGCTACGATTTTGTTCCCACCAATCAAATCTTTCTCCTAGTTGGCGATTGTACCAATAACGACAAATACGTAGCCAGTTATTGAGTACTAGCTTTTGTTCTGTAGTCGGCTTTAGTCGGTATTGGTAATTGTACAACACAATCAACGTTGTTATAATAGACTACAGTAATTGTAACATACAAATAATGAAAAATGATTTTATTTCTAGTGCCAGATCTGTATCAGACTTGAAAGCTCATTTGGTTCTCACGACCAAATACAGAAAAAAAATTTTAACTGGCGACATGATTAGCAGGTTGAGAGACGTGATAACTGACCTGTGTGAAAAATGGGATTGCAAAGTGATTGAATTCAATGGAGAAGACAATCACATACATTTGCTATTTCAGTACTACCCACAAATGGAACTACCCAAATTCATAGGCAATGTCAAGTCAGTTACTAGTAGACGATTAAGACAAGAATTTCCTGAGCAGATTAATAAAGTCTATTGGAAAAAAGTACTTTGGAACGAGTCTTACTTTATTGCTTCTTGTGGTGGAGTTACGATATCTGTATTGAAGAAATATATAGAAAATCAAAACACACCAACTTAAACCCAGCCCGTCTTTTCATCCCGACGTTCGCCTATCGGCACAAAGGACTTGTCCGCATGTACGCGGGGCTTCCCAGACGGAAGCTAAAAAAAGCCAGCAGTCAGACATTGAGCTGGAAAAATTTATGTCCGATGAGATGACTTGATGGACGAGATATACGTAGATGGCGATCGCCATTTAAACTTTCTCAACTCCATTTTCTCAAATTTTATTCAATATATACAAATAATTTTGCCTACCTACTTATGTAAGTTTAATTATTAATTATTCGGTTTCGTGAATATTAATTAAACCATCAGGAGGAGAGATCTCCAGACGTTGATTAGCTAAATCGACAATGGGGACAATTTCTTTCACGAAGGGGATAAATATAGTTACGGGGTTGTTAGCTTTTGGGCGATATTTTTTACGTTTACTGCGACGACTGATTTGGGATAAATCTTTTTCGGGTTGGGCGTTATTTTCTGGCTGTTTGTGTAATCTAATTTCTAATAAATCATTACCCGCAGAATAAAGATCCACAACTACACCAATATTCTCCCCTGTCTCTTGATGATAAACTTCTGTCCCGACAAGATCGGCAACATGATATTCATCTTTACTTAATTTAGGGCGATCGCTTTTATTTACCAACAATTTATAGTTACGCAATTCTTCAGCTTGACTGCGATCCTCAATTCCCTCTAGTTTAATTACATAGAGATTTTTGCCAGTTAAATATCGACCACCTTTTAATTTTACCTCTGTAATAGCTGCTGTCTCAGGATGCTGTAGCCAACGAGTCCCAGCTTTGGTAAACCGTTCAGGGAAATCAGAATCAGAATATACGCGCAACTC
>JBDKJC010000028.1:0-11592 GCA_039796815.1 Cyanobacteriota bacterium
GAGGGCGTAGCTATGCTAGGGAAGGAAACGTCCTCAGTATGGAATTTGCCAACTCCAGAGCCAAAGCCGAGGTACAGGGAAGCGATAACCAGCCTTATAAAGTATCCCTGTCTTTAGACTCTTTTAGTAATGAAGACTGGAATTTTGTCATCAATAAAATGTCGGAAAAGGCAATCTTTTCAGCACAACTTTTGGCAGGAGAGATGCCCGAAACAATTGAAGCAGTCTTTACAGCTAGTGGCTTGAGCCTGTTTCCCTTTACCCTCAACGATGTGCGATCGCGCTGTAGCTGTCCCGATCAAGCTAATCCCTGTAAACATATTGCAGCAGTATATTATCAGTTAGGCGAGCGCTTTAGCGAAGATCCCTTTATTATTTTTCAGCTTAGGGGACGAACTAAAAATCAGATCATTGAACGTCTGCGGCAGATTCGTAGTCAAAAAGCCCAAAAGACTCTAAAGAATATCCAGCCAGCAGTGCTTGCTAAGTTAAATCTACCAGTCGCCGAAGATATTAATCCCGAGCCAAAAGGTTTTTGGCAATATAATGAACCGCTAGAATCTAGTTTGGTGGCGATCGTGCCACCAATGGAACAAAAAACTCTGTTAGACATTTTGGGTGAAATACCTTTAGCTACTAATGATGCTAATGCAGTACAGCAATATTTAACCCAGATATACCAAACGACAGGACAACAAGCACTAATTTCAGCTTTAAATCGCTCATCCTAAAACAGATTGGTGATACTGGTTCTTAAAAGCTAAGAGCTAAGAGCTAAGAGCTAAAAAATAATAAATTTTTACGAAGCTAATTTACACAAAAATTTGATTATCATCTGTCCTGGAATTCATGCGCCTGAACTAACTGAGCAGTTTATTCAAGGTATGGAAGACAGGATTAAACAAAATTATTTAGTATTACCCACCGCCGAATATCTTCCCTATTCGGCGATCGCCGTTAGTCAGTGGCTCAATCAGCAAAGTGTGCCTAAAACCGAACCCTTATCTTTTATCTCTTTTAGTGCAGGAGTTGTCGGTAGCTTTGGTGCAGCTTGGGCTTGGCAGCTTGGGGGTGGTCAGATTAGTAAGTTTATTGCTATTGATGGTTGGGGGATGCCGTTGAGGGCAAATTTTTCGCTGTACCGTGTCAGTCACGATTACTTTACCCACTGGAGTTCAGGAATTCTTGGCGCAGGACAACAAGGTTTTTATGCCGAGCCTGAAGTAGAACATTTAGCCTTATGGCGATCGCCAAAAACTTGCTGCGGATGGCGCATGATTAGCCCAGGACAGAAAACCCGTGATACTTTAACAAATTATCTAGCTTATGTCTTAAATTCATAATATTGCTGGGCATTTATTGCCGCCCGAATAAATTTTAGAGTCATCCGTTCAAGTGTATATTTTTATATGTTATGGCGGGTTTTTGCTCGACAGCAAAAGCAATTTAATTTATATTTAAGAGCTAAACAGTAAAAATTAATTCGAGTTTTTGTTGCAGATTAGACTGCAAATTTTACAATAAAATAATAAGCAAGTCATACGGATAGCAAGCGTGGTATCTACAAGCATTCCCCAGAGTTCACAATCAATTCAGGCTTCACAACGTCGCACAGGTGCCTATGCCCTGATGGACAGTCTCCGCCTTCACGGTGTTAAGCACATTTTTGGCTACCCTGGTGGTGCCATCCTACCAATTTACGATGAGCTATATCATTCTGAAGCCAGAGGAGATGTAGAGCATATTCTGGTGCGTCATGAACAGGCGGCAGCCCATGCAGCAGACGGTTACGCTCGCGCTACAGGTAAGGTGGGAGTATGTTTTGCCACTTCTGGACCAGGAGCGACTAATTTAGTCACAGGTATTGCCACCGCCCAGCTAGACTCTATTCCGATGGTTATTGTTACAGGGCAAGTACCACGAGCAGCGATCGGGACTGATGCTTTCCAGGAAACAGATATTTTTGGGATTACCACTCCCATTGTCAAAAATTCCTACGTAGTGCGTCACGCTCAAGATATGGCACGGATTGTTGCCGAAGCATTTCATATCGCCAGTACGGGTCGTCCTGGTCCAGTGTTAATTGATATACCCAAGGATGTTGGTTATGAGGAATGCGATTATGTTCCTGTCTTACCAGGAGCAGTAAATCTTCGAGGATACAAGCCTACGGTTAAGGGTAATCCCAGGCAGATTAGCGCTGCTTTAAAGTTAATCTCACAAGCAGAGAAGCCTTTACTATATGTAGGTGGTGGTGCAGTTGCTGCTGATGCCCATGCTCAAATAAAAGAGTTGGCGGAAAAATTTAAACTTCCTGTCACGACAACGTTAATGGGTCTGGGATCTTTTGACGAACATCATCCCCTGGCTGTCGGTATGTTGGGGATGCACGGTACCGCCTATGCTAACTTTGCGGTGAGCGAATGTGACCTGTTAATTGCCGTTGGTGCTAGGTTTGACGATCGCGTTACAGGCAAACTTGACGAGTTCGCTAGTCGAGCCAAAGTAATTCATATTGATATCGATCCTGCCGAAGTTGGCAAAAATCGGACTCCTGATGTACCCATTGTGGGAGATGTCCGCAAAGTATTGGAGCAAATCTTAGATCGCGCCAAAGGTTCAGATTTTGCGGTTAATCCCAACCTAACTAAATCTTGGCTCGAACAAATAAATCACTGGCGTGAAGAGTATCCGCTGACCGCTCCCCATCCTGAACAAGGCTTATCACCCCAAGAAGTAATTGTTGAATTAAACAACCAAGCACCTCAAGCTTTTTACACTACTGATGTCGGTCAACACCAGATGTGGGCAGCCCAGTTTCTGAAAAATGGTCCTCGTCGTTGGATTTCTAGTGCAGGTTTAGGGACGATGGGCTATGGTCTACCAGCAGCAATGGGTGTTAAAGTAGCTATTCCCGATGAGGAAACCATCTGTATCAGTGGTGATGCTAGTTTTCAAATGAATCCGCAAGAATTAGGCACTTTGGCGCAGTTTAAGATCAACGTTAAAACCGTGATTATTAATAACGGCTGGCAGGGAATGGTGCGACAGTGGCAGCAAAACTTCTTTGGTGAGCGATATTCTTCTTCTAATATGGAAATCGGTGCGCCAGATTTTGTCATGCTGGCAAAGGCTTACGGCATCAAGGGCATGATTGTACGCGATCGCGATCGACTAGCCAGTGCTGTAGCCGAAATGCTAGCTCATGATGGTCCAGTCTTGCTGGATGTTCGTGTTACCAAAGACGAAAATTGTTATCCGATGATTGCCCCTGGTAAAAGTAATGCTCACATGCTGGGTTTACCCCAAAAAGAACAGCCTGATGTTGAGTTTGTTAACTGCAATAATTGTGGGACTACTAACCCGATCGCCAATAAGTTCTGTCCAGAATGTGGCACTGAGTTATAGTTTATAGCCACTACCTACTACCTACTACCTATTTTCCTAACCAACTCGCTACTGTATCAATTAACTCTTGTGGCTGAACTGGTTTTCCCAGGTAGTCTGTCGCCCCTAAACGTTCTGCTTCTTGTCGATGGCGATCGCCTGTACGGGAAGTTGCCATTACAATCGGTGTCTTTTTAAAGGCAGGTTGAGCGCGGACTTTTTCGAGGAGTTCAAAACCGTTAACTCTCGGCATTTCAATATCGGACAAAATTAAATCGATCCGTCCTTGATATTGTGAAATTTGATCTAATGCTTCTTGTCCATCGCGACAGACTAATACCTGATAACCCGCAGCCAGTAAAAGCTTTTCGAGCATTCTTCTCGTTGCTACCGAATCTTCGGCGATCAAAACTGTCGATGTAGTTTGAACAACAGTAGTATCACTCTTGTCAACTGATACAGGAGCTAGAGCATCTTTGCTAATTCCTTGAGGCATAATCACAGGAATCACTTCTCCTGTACCCAGAATCGTACAACCCACGATATAAGTCGGGACGGAAATCGTTTCATCAAAAGGTTTCACAATTAATCTTTCCTCCCCAGCGATCGCATCGACTAAAATAGCCAAAGGTTCAAAAGAAGTTTCTAAAATCACGCCTACTTGAGCTTGAGCCAATTGTAAAGGTTTTCTGGGACAGGGAAACAGATTAGATACCGATGCTAAAGTAATTGTCTTACCTTGCCAGTTTAAATTCTCTTGGTTTTCATCCGTAAAATCAAGTTCACCATAGGGTATCATCTCCAAAATACTCGTGTGGGGAATGGCAATCAATCTATTTTGTAACTGAATCAGCATCAAGGATTGTAAACTCAAGTTTAAAGGCAAGCTGATCGTAAAGATAGAACCTGAACCGACATCAGTAGTCACAAACAGCTGACCCCGTAGTTGACGAATCAGATTAAGTACAATATCTAGCCCCATACCTCGACCAGAAATATCGCTAACTTGAGCAGCGGTGGAAAAATCAGGTTCAAAAATCCAATTAACTATTTCTTCTGGTCGAAAATCTTTGATTGTTTTCTCAGGGGGGCAAATTCCTCTTTGTAGCGCTCGCTGAAAAACTTTCTCAGGGTTAATACCGCCTCCATCATCTTTAATGGTAATTACTAGCTGATTGTTTTGTAGCTTGGCATTTAAAGCAATTGTTGCTGTTTCTGGTTTTTTAGCAGCCAGACGCTCATATTTAGACTCAATTCCATGATCGAAAGCATTATTGAGTAAATGAGTCAGAGGAGTTTGTAGTTGTTCCAACAGAATCTGATCGACTAAAGTATTTTTGCCTTCGATTTTCAAGTCCACTAGTTTATCAAAACGTTGACTCAAACCACGAATTTGAGGGATAAATCGTTTAGCTAGGGTTTCAAATGGAACTAATCGTGAATCATTGACTTTGGAATATAGAGTGTCCAGATTTTTCTCGCTTTGTTCTAGATTCTCGGCTAATTCTCGGTCAATAAAGTCAATATCAGTGCGAGTTTCCTGAATCTGAAGCATTAGTTCTTGAAAAGTTTGCAAGCTGGAGTGCAAATCTGTATAGCGATCCATCTCCAAAGCATCAAAGCCATTTTGATTATTTTTAGCTAGTGCAAAATCTGCGTCAGCATTGCCAAATGAGCCAACTGCAAGTTGATTATATAGATCTTGAATCTGTTCGCGAATCGGTTCAAACTGACGAGTTAGCGATCGCAAGCGACGATTTGCCTGATTTAAAACCCTCTGTTGACGACTAATACGAGATTGACTGAGGATCAATTCTTCAATGTTATTGGTCATTCCCTCTAGTTTTTCTAGAGAAATCTTCACTTGATTATTAGCAGCAGGTTTTGACGCTTCTGCTACTTTGGCAACCATTTTGTCTGGAGTTGAAGGAGGAGCAAACATCATGGTGGATAAAGATGTATCCTCAGCATCTTCACCAAAAGCAAAGAATCCTGTCTCCGAATTTAGAGCCTGGTCATTTTGACGCTCTGGATTAACCTGAGTACTGAGAATTGCCTCTGGTTCATCATCTAATTCTTCGGTCGCGACATGATTAGCTAAATAGATCTCCCGTTGCTGACGAATCTCCCCGACCAATTCTTGCACGGTTAAGAGTGCTTCTAAAGGATCGCATTGAGTTAATAATCCTTGAATTGGTGCGATCGCTTCGGTTAACCAGGGTAATTCTAAGGTCTCGCTCAGGAAAATACATTCATCAGCAAAACCTGCTATTGCTTCTTTGAGGATCTCTTCAGGAGTATCCATTTCCAGCTCGGCGATCGCCTGGCATAACTCTTCTAAATCTTCGTTAAGAGCTTTCGCCACTAGGCTATTATTTGCTTGTTGCTGTGATGGCGTATTCTCTGAACTTGATGCTGAATACTCTAAGTACTCAGTAATCTTATTTTGTAACTGATTAATAATTTCTTGAGTTAATAATAAAGCCTCGATCGCGTCAGACTTTAAAGCATCGGCAATTGGCGCAACAGCTTCTCCTAGCCAGGGAAGATCTAAAGTTTCTGCTAAAAAACTACATTCATCGGCAAAACCCGACAACAATGGCTCAAGCAACTCTGCTTCGGTGTCTAACTCTAATTCGGCGATCGCCTGAAAGCTGCTGGCTAATTCTTCCGTTAAAGTAGTGCGAATTAAATCATTATTACTATTACTTCCCTGTTGGCTAGATTCTGGCGAATCTGAATCTGAAGCTGAAACTGTAGCTACCAAAGATTCAAGCGCAATAATTAATTCAGGATTGGCGATCGCTTCATCGACGTTGTGCGCCTGACTGATCACAAAGCCGATCTCATCAACACTATTTTCGACTAAAGCCCAAGCAAGCTCGACTTCGGCAATCTGTCCTTGCTGTAGTGCCACTAAAACATCTTCCAGCTTATGAGCTAGTTGTTGCAAACTAGTTAAACAGGCTAATCCAGCACCACCCTTCAAGGAGTGAGCAGCTCGAAACAAAGCCGTAAAGTCGGGATTAGCACGGTCTTGAATGCCCGTTTTCAACATCTCTAGATACTCAGGGGCATCTTCGTCTAGAAAACACTGGCGTGCTTCGGCGGTAATGGCAGCGAGGATTGCTGGGTCTAACTGAGAACTCATTTTTGATCGGGTTTCTTCAATAAATTATTACTTAGTCTCGGTAACTAATTACTTTGCTGAAGTAATAGTACTCGCTGCGATCGCAAAGCTGACCTGGAGGGTCATCCCCCTTTTAAGCCTCCAATTTAAATTGGGAAATAGAAGACTGGAGATTGTTAGCTTCAGATACCAAAGTTTGCAGCGACTGCACCACGTTTTGGGCTTCAGTCGAGTTAATTTTAGCGATGCTAGCAATACCATTGATTTTTTGGTTAACTACTAGAGAAGTATTAGTTTGGTCGGTAGTACTGGTGGAGATATATTTGAGATATTCATCAATTTGTTTACTGGTGTCTGCCAAACTGCGTAGATTGAGCTTAGTCAAGTGAACTAGTTCACTACCATTTACCACCTCAGAAGTACTAGTTTCCATCCCTTGTAGCACGGAGGTTGTATCTTGTTGAATGGTGCTAACCAGCCGTTGAATATCTTTAGTTGCTTCTGTAATTCGATCTGCCAAACGGCGAACCTCTTCTGCTACGATTCTAAATCCTTCACCGTGTTCTCCTGCCCGTGCTGCCTCCACCGAAGCGTTAAATGCTAGTAGGTTGGTTTTTTCGGAAATACCCGAGATGATTTCCACAATTTGCGCAATTTCTTGGGAAGATTCAGCCAATTGTTTTACTTTTTTGGAGGTGTTGGCGACAGTACCACGAATTTTTTCAATACTATTGACTGTAGCATCCATTGCCAAATCTCCCTCTTTAGCCTGAAGAGAACCGTCACGAGCAATTTTGGCTGCTTCTTGAGCATAGTTAGCCACTGTAGCTACGGACTGATTAATTTCATCAATGCTGCCTAATGCTTGGTTGATTTCTTCAGTTTGTTTGAGGGCAGATTCTGAAAGCTGACGTACTGAGTTTTCCCCCGCCAAAGATAGTTGACCAACTTCAGTCGAAACCGCCTGCACTTCTTGCAGAAGTTCTCTTAATTTTCTCATAGTCGCGTTAAAGGCATCGGCAATAGAACCAACTGCACCATCAGTCATCTGGGCTTTTACAGTCAAGTCTCCTTTTTGCGCCCCTTCAACGTCTAACAACAGACCCATTACCCCCTGTTGCAGCAGCTCTTTTTCTTTACGCTGTTGTTTGGTTTCCGCTTCTTGAGTAAACAGCAAATCTTGAATTTGCCCAGCCATTCTGTTGATATTAGAACTTAAATCGGCTAGTTCATCTTTTCCTTTAACAGGTATCCGTATATTAAAGTTACCATTGCCTAATTGTTTGAGGGCATCTACAGCTTCTAAGATAGGTAGAGTTGCTTTGTATCCGATTAAGGAAGCGATCGCTGCTACCAAGGCAGAAACGATTAGTGTTCCGACTGCAAAAGAAATTAATAGCCCCTGCTGTGCTTTAAAAGCTTGTTTTTTATCGACAGTAGTAATCGTACTCCAGCCTAAATCTGGTAGCTGAGAACGGAACTCGTCTTTAAACTCAGCGAAAGGAATATAAGAAGCTAAATCTTCATCGGTAATCAAAGATCTATTCCCAGATGCCTTGCCGTCTTGATTTGCCTGCGCAACTTGCAGTTCGCTAAAGTAGTCAAGATGATCGCCAGCGGGTTGAACACTGCCAGGCAGATTTTGAATTTCCTTAAATTCTGACTCTTGAGAAGCAGCAAAAATTTGCCCTTGATTGTCTAAAAGATAATTTTCTGTTTGATCTTCCGAGAGAATTACATCACGCAGATATTTAACTGGTATTCTCGCTCGAATCACACCAACATTTTTACCTGTAGCACTATCTTTGATCGGTGCAGCTAAATAAACTGCTAAAACATTAGAGCCTTCTGACAAAAGAGGCTGACTCAGTATCGGGCCATTGGCTTTGATGGCTGCTTGGAAGTAACTGGTTTTACCCAAGCCTGGTAAAGCGTTACCCGTCGATTGAGCAAGAATATTTCCCTGAAGATCGGCAACAGCAACACTGTCGTAGATTACATAGGCTTTGATAAAGGAATCTAAGGCAGCCTGCTTATCTTTGGTAGTTGTCTTTGCTCGTAGCTGAGAATTAGTGAGAATTGTCAAATTAGACATAATCTGAATATCCCCAAAGCGTTCTCGCATATAGAAAGCAACTTTGTTAGCCACCTCTGATGCGGTCTTTTGTTCGGCAGCTGTAATTTCCTTGATCATAGACTGCCGAGCAAAGCTATAAGCAATCATACTTACGGTAATCGTAGATAAGGTACTAATGGCTACCAGAATTAAAGTGGTTCTAGTCCGCAGATTAATTTTGTCCCAAAAATTATTAGTCTTAACAGTAGACGTTGGGGTAGTAGAGATATTGCTGGCTGTAGCTTTAGTATTCTCTAGATTAGCTAAGGCTTCCCTGGCAACATTGCCATAATTTCCCTCGCGATCTAACTCGGAAATTTCCTGGTATAGAGCGATCGCCTGCTCTACTTGCCCTGCATTTTCTAAGGCATTAGCCTCAACTATTTTACTTACAATATCACCAGTGTTATCAGACATAGACTTAATTCCTAATAATTCAATAGATGCAATTTAATTTAGGTTGATACCAGCATTGATTGTTGGTGTAGCTGTTGTAGTAAAGCAGCAGCGTCAAGTAGATAAATAGTCTGGGCTTCTGGATGAGCTACGGTAGAACAGCACTGACGTAACTGAGGGAAAGCGTCATCAGTTAGAGGTTGACAACAAGATGGTTCTATTGCCACAATGCCTTTCAACTGTTGGGTGACGATCGCTACTTGTTTTTCACTATCTAACTGCTGGTTTTTGACAACTACTGCTGTAAGTTTTTGGGCTAGCTTATGGCGCTGAAGGTTTAAATTAAAAAAGCGATCGCTATCTAAGATCCACAATAAAGAACCTTTAAAATTGGCAACTCCATACCAAAAGTCCGCTACTCCAGGTACAGTGCAAATGTTAGATATGTCGAATTGGGCGACGATGCTCATTTCCTGTAAAGGCAATCCCAAAGTAATTTTTGACCCTAGTTCAACGGTAAAGTATTCCTGATGAATAACCATAGAGCAGAAATAGCTAAATATATACAATGATGTGATTATTGATTACAGTCATAAAAAATATTTTTTAAACTAATACTAATTACTAAGAATCAACTTTGATTGATTTAGGATTACCGTTAGCAACATTGTGAATAAAATTATTTTTAATACTTGGCTTTATTTGTCAGTTTTAAAATATTTTGCTCCAGTATTAATTGCTAAATAAAGCTAGTTTAATAGTTAACTAATTAACAAACTGATTTACTTTATCTACTAAGTTTTGTGGAACATAAGGTTTAGTAATATATTCATTTCCGCCTTGACGTATTGCCCAAAAACGATCGAATTCTTCTGCTTTGGAACTACAGAATAAAATAGGAATATTTTTCCAGGCATCATGTTCTCTAATTTTGCGACATAGATCTAGCCCACTTTCTCCAGGCATCACAATATCTAATAGGATGAGGTTGGGTATAGGGTTAGCATTGAGCCATAACCAAGCTGTTTCTGCACTATCTGCTACAGCTACTTCAAAACCAGCATGAGATAATAAAGCAGAACTCATTTGTCTTTCTGCGTGAGTATCTTCAACAATAAGTATAGTTTTCATAATCCATCAATTGCTTCTTTTAATTATTTCTCGATCGATAATCTGGTTAGTATCATAATGCCCAGAAACGGGTTAAAACTACCATCATATAACTACCAATAACAACATATTTTGACATTATTTTTTTAGCTAAAATTACCCTAATTAGAATTAATGAATTTCTAATTAGTAGTTACAACGGATGTTTCTAATGCTTTGGCTAAAGTAATTAATTTATTAGGATCGCAAGGTTTGGTGAGATAGTCAGTTGCCCCAACTATTTTGGCTCGAACCCGATCGATCATCCCGTCTCTTCCTGTCAACATCACAATAGGAATATCTTTAAATCTTTCAGATTTTCTTAACAGGCTACATAAATCGTAGCCATTAAGTTCAGGCATATTTATATCCATGAAAATAACTACAGGCTCGTGTTGAGATAATTGTTTTAAGGCTAAGGTCGGATCGAGAATACTAAGTACTTGATAGCCTCCAGCTTCTAAGGTCATTTTCACTTGTTTTTGAACTGTCTTACTATCATCAATGCAGGCGACTAAGGTTGATGATGTTGAAGCGGAATTAGCAGAATTCACACTATTAGCTGAAGCTGAATTATCTTCTTGAAGATGCTGCTTGAGACGTAACTCTTCTTTAGTAAGTTCTTTAAAGGGCAACAGATCGATTAATTTTTCAGCAATAGACTGTTCCAAATGTTTTGCCAAAAAATACGTATCAGCATTAATTTTAGTGGCAATTTGATAGAAACTATTTTTAGCGACAAATAGACTGACAAAGGTAGACAGTTTATGTTTATCAGCGATTTCTTTGAGTTCTGGAGCAGCATATTTAGGCTTCCAAATTTGATAGAACTTTAGAGCATTTTTTTGTTCTAAATACAGCCGACTAAAAGGAGAATCGATATAGCCTCGAATATGTCTGCTAATCTTAACCTGATCTTCTAATTTTTCTCCTAGTTTTTCCAAACTGAAGCTGACAATTGCTTTGTTAATTCTTTTGGCTGGAACTAGCTCTATGTGAGTTTTATCAATACTTAAGACGTGAGCTAATCCCTCTCGACAAAATCTAAATAATTGCTTTTTAACCTCTATATCTGTTGGCTGTTGATTAGATAAAGCTTGACATAATTGAACATATTCCGAAACCTCGATCTCTTGTTGAGCAAGTTGAGGGCATTCTGAACCTAGCTTAAATCGTTGCCAAAGGTAATCTAATCGCTCTTGCTGTCCCAAATTAGTATTTATATACTGTATTTTTCCTTGCAGTAGATAAACATTCCAGCTAATTGAAGGATCTTTAGGTTCTTCTATTTCGATACAACCAGACCAAGTTGTCGTAGATTTTGCGGTGAGAACCTGTAACGGACTCTGAAAATTATTATTCATGATAATGCTGCAAATTTTGGCGCAAAGTAAGCAAAAGTGAAAAAAAAGAA
>JBDKJC010000029.1:0-11566 GCA_039796815.1 Cyanobacteriota bacterium
CGATGTTGCAGGAGGAAACATAAATATTTTAGCTGACTCTATGGATTTAAGTGGTAGTCGCCCTGACAGCATCATCAGCACAGGGTTATTTACTAACACCACTTTAGGTTCAGGTGAAGGTGGAGATCTTAATGTTGAAGCTAACACGATCGAGCTCGAAGATGCCGTCATTGCCAGTAATTCTGGGGCATTACTCCCAGATGGTACAGTAATTCCCTTTGGTGGTTTAGGGGGAGATGTTCAGATCCAAGCCAACAAGAGTATTGAAGCATCAGGAATTGCCTTTAATACCGATAATCCTCAACTATCTGTAGGTGCGGCTGCGGGTATTGGCACTTCTACCTACAGTAGTTCCAACGGCGGAAATTTAACTATTGATACTGGTAAATTAACGATCGACAATGGAGCAAACTTTGCTTCATCAACTTCCAACTCAGGTGATGGAGGCAAGTTAACCGTCAATGCCACTGATTCGGTTGAACTAATTGGTGTTACTGACACAACAGGAATAACTCGTGGAGGCTTATTTGCTTCCTCTGAAGGTATTATCTCACCTGAGCAAGAAGTTACAGGTGCTTCAGGTAATATCAGTGTTACTACTCCCAATTTAACT
Source organism: Cyanobacteriota bacterium (assembly GCA_039796815.1). Lineage (GTDB taxonomy): Bacteria > Cyanobacteriota > Cyanobacteriia > Cyanobacteriales > Xenococcaceae > Waterburya. Next base: position 614 of record JBDKJC010000029.1, read on the forward strand.
GTCCGAGATGGGGCAATTATTGATGTGCAGAGTAGCAGTTCTGGAGATGCAGGTAATATTAATTTGGTTGCTGACTCAGTTTTATTAGCTAATCAGGGTGCGTTATCTGCCACTACCAAAGATGGCAAGGGAGGCAATATTAATATCGATGCTAGGACGGTGCAACTTAATCGCGGGTTAGTCACTGCTTCTGTACTAGGCAAGGGAACAGGAGGGAACATCAATATCAAGGCTCAAGATTCGGTAAGTGTTATTGGTGAAAATTATTTACAACTTAAAACCAACTATTTTAACCGTGATAAAATTACCCCAGAATTTTTAGCCGGCCTCTCGCTCGACCAATTTACTGAGGGCATCTTTGCTGTCACAGTAGGTCAAGGAAATGCGGGGGTCATTGATATTCAAACTGCAAATCTAGAAATGAAAGAAGGGGCTTTAATTGCTACCGTCACTGGGAACACTGGTGCTGCGGGGTTTATTGACCTCGATGTTTCAGAATCTTTGGTAGTCAATAGCTCAATCATCTCCAACAATAGTTTATTTCTGGGAGCAGGTGGCAACGTTAAGGTTGAGACCGATCGCCTAGAACTTTTGCAAGGAGGACAGATTTCTGCTACTACTCTGGGGCAAGGCAACGGTGGGAATGTGACAATTGATGCCCAGGAGTTCGTAACCATTGCTGGCAACCAAGGAGTAGATAACCCTAGCAATATCTCAGTTGGGGCGCGACCTTTTCCAAGCATCACAGGTAACGGGGGTAATTTAATTATTAATACGCCACAACTTTTGATTGACGACCTCGGCCGAATTGAAATCGACTCCACTGGTAGTGGTGATGCGGGAAGTCTGGAGGTAAACGCCTCAGATTCAATTGTTATTGATAATTCTGGTTCAATTAAGGCAGACACTCAATCGGGCAGGGGCGGTAACATTAAGTTAAATACCGAAAATCTAATTTTTGGGGGGGGAAGTAATGCTACGGCAGCCTCCAGAGGATCGGGAAATGGCGGTAATATTACTGTTCAATCTAAGAATGTCTTAATCATCGAAAGTAGTAGCCTCACTGCCGATGCTTTTATGGGTATGGGAGGAAATATTCAAATTGATACCAAAGGATTGTTCATTTGTAATTCTTGCCAGGTAACCGCTAGTTCTCAATTAGGTTTGCCAGGAAGAGTAGACATTGATACTTTAGAACCGACTACTTTAATCGATTCCTTAGATATATCTCAACAACCAACACAACCTCAAGAAGAAGTGGCGGTGGCTTGTCCCTCAGAATCTAGAAAGAATAATAGTCAGCTCACAATTACTGGTCGTGGTGGTTTACCAAATCGACCCCAAGAGCTATTGAATGCGCGATCGCTGATTGAGTTTCCTCCTATGGCGACGAATAAAACACCAATCAAACAAGCTACTACTTTACCGCCTCCTGCTCGTGGCTGGTATCGTCTTCCTAGCGGTCAGGTAATGCTCACTGCTCAAACTATGGCCGCCTCACCCCAAAATTCGCCGATCGATACCGTAAATTGTCATAATTAATTTTAATTAGTTTCTCTAGTTAAATTATGTAACCACGATTAATATGAGTATCTTTAATCAAATCCTCAGTGCGATCGATAATCCCCAACAAGAAGCAAGCAATAACCAGCTTGGTTCAATTCTTGATACGGTGCAGCAGTTGAGCGGGAATTATCAAACTAACTCTAGTGCGGTAGAGTCGGCAATGTCAATTGTGGGCAGCTATACTAAGTCAGCCCTACAACAACAGCGCAACCAGGGTGGTACGGCACAGGTAAATCAGATGTTAAATCAGTTTGGGGGAACTCAGGCTACTCCCCAGGTGTTATCAGCTTTATTTGGAAGTTCCCAGCTACAAAGTATGATTGCACAAATTAGCAGTCGTACTGGCTTAAGTTCTCAAACAATTCAGTCAATGCTGCCCATTCTCGTGCCTTTGGTGCTAAATCTCTTAAAGACAGGAAACAATAAAAGTAATGTCCAGGGAGCTAATCCTGTGTTGAATAGCTTTCTTGATTCTAATGGCGATGGCGATGTTGATATCAGCGATATGATGACTATGGCATCACGTCATCTTGGCAGATAGATCGAGGGATTTGATTGCAGCTAAGAGCTAAGAGCTAAGAGCTAAAAGCTAAAAGCTAAAAGCTAGGGCAAAGCCCCTTTATTTCTTAAGATTGAGGCAATTAAGAATTCGGTGAGCTAGTTGTTGAGCAAGAACTGGTTTATTGACCAAATCATTGGCACCGTTAGCAAAAACTTCAGTAGAGATAGCAGGATCTTGATGAATGCTTAGAAATAAAATTGGCAACTTACACCAATAGGGATAAGTTCGTAGAACTTTGCAGATTTCAATACCGCTTAAGTGGGGCATTTCTATGTCTAACACCAATAGATCGGGAGCAACAGCTTGCAGCACATCCCAAAATTGTCGCGGATCGTCTAGGGTAGTAAGTTTAAACCCCCAAGGCTTGAGTAAAGTTGGTAATGTCTCTAAGAGTTCTACGTCGTCATCAACAATCATGACCTTTTTCCCCAAAGACAAGTGTTGTACTGCTTTGTGATAAACAGCAAGAATTTGGTTGGGATTAACTGGTTGAGGAAGGTAAAATTTGCCTCCATGTCGTGCTACGAGTAAGCGATCGCCAAAATGATCGCGATCGCCAATGACAATAACTGGTATAGATGGTGTTAATAGCTTAAATTCGGCAATTAAGGTTAAATACTTTTGCACATTTTCAGTAAAAGATATTTCTAATAACACAGCTTGTGGAAGTTGCTCACCTTTAGTTTGTTTTTCATCGAGCCAATTTTTCACCAATTCAGGAGTGCCGATTACTTTTGTGCGAATTCCTTGATTTTTTGCTTCAGGGATTAATTGTGCAGCAAAATCGCTATTACTAGTAATAATTAATAATAAAGGCAAATTTTCTGCTATTTTTAGGGATATTTGACGAACAATATCTTGTTTAGTGGTTAATTCTGCTTTTAGAGATGCAAATTTATGAGATAACAGCAGTAATTGATTTGAGTCGTGATTAAAATCATTTTGCAATAGTTGTTCTATTTCTTGAGCTAATTCAGCAGCTCGATCTAAGCCAAACTGTCCTAAATTCCCCGCCAAACTATGAGCCACAATAATGGCGCAAAGGCGATCGCTAATTTCTAAATTGCTAACACCTAGCGAGTTAATCGCTTGACCTAAAGTTGTTAGTTGTTGTTCTCTTTGGGACTGATGTTTTTCCCAGATAGAGGTTAAAGCACTTAAATGTAGTGATTGTTTGGTTAATTCTTGGTCTGGATTAATTGCTTGGCTAGTCTGCTTAGTTGGCAAATGACTAACGTCTCGATCTTGAGCAACGGGTTTGAGGCAATAACCTTGTCCTCTGACAGTGGTAATTAAATCATCAGGGAAACATGCTTGCTTTAATTTTTGACGTAAGTGTCGCAAGTGAGACCTTACCGTTGCCTGAGCAGGATATTCGGTAGAAGACCATAAATGATCGATGATCTTTTCCACCGAAAAGACTTCTTGACTATGACGTAGAAACAACTCTAGCAATCGATATTCTTTAGCTGTGAGCAATAATGATTGTCCCTGATAGGTAACTGTACTAGTACAGGGATTTAGCTCTAGATTTCCCCAACGTAATACAGGCAAAAAATCACAGGTCAATCGACGCAGTAAAGCTCGAATATGAGCAGTTAATTCTTCCAGATCGAAAGGCTTGCAAATATAATCATCTGCACCAGCGTCAAGACCACGAATTTTATTTTGACTACCACTACGAGATGTCAATAAGATGATTGGCGTATCATAATCGTGAGCGCGAAAACGCTGACACAACTGAATTCCATCCAATTTAGGCAAAGACCAGTCGAGGATGATCAAATCATAGGTATAAGTAGAACCATAAATCCATCCCTGTTCACCATCTGTTGCCACATCGATCGCATAGCTTTGTTGGGCTAAAGTGGTGCTTAATAGCTCGACTAAAATTAGATCATCTTCAACTAATAAAATTCGCATATATATCTGGTCAATTTTAATAATAAAATATTGATTAAAAGCTTATAGCTTATAGCTGCCATCCCAGTATTTTGGCTATTTGACTGGCAAGGGTCATAGAATTAAAAGGTTTAGTAATTACATCGACAACTCCTAAACTTTTAAATTGGTTTTTTTCAGCAGCTTGGGCTTTGGCGGTTAAAAAAATTACGGGAATACCACTGGTTTGGTGATTAGTTTTTAATTGAGATAAAGTATCGATACCATCCATACCTGGCATCATTACATCCAGGAGAATAGCGTCAGGCTGTTGGTTTTGCGCTAAATTAATTCCTTCTAAACCAGAAGAGGCGATCTCTACTTGCCAACCAGCTTCGATGCTGATTCCTACCTGGACTACTTCTTGAATAGTTTCTTCATCGTCGATAAGTAAGATATTTTTTTTAGTCATGGCGCTAGTCATGGCGATCGCTCTCCAACTGAATGAGTTCTGGTAAGGTGAAATAAAAAGTACTGCCGTTGTCTAAACAACTTTCAGCCCAAATTTGCCCACCATGTCCTTCCACTATCTGACGACAGATAGCCAAACCTAGACCAGTGCCTCCTTTTTTGCGAGAATCAGAAGAATCTACCTGTTGAAACCTCTCGAAGATTGTTTCTAGGCGATCTTGGGGAATACCCTGTCCTCGATCCTGAACGGCAAAAGTAATGTAGGAGGTTGATTGAGGTTGGCGATCGAGATTTAGCTGCGAGTTTTTTACTGCTGATAGCACTACAGTACTTTGGGGGGGAGAAAATTTAATCGCATTACTGACCAAATTGGTCAAAGTTTGTACTATATAATCTCGATCTGCCCAAACAATCAGATTACTGGGTTGGCATGATAGTTGAATTCCCTGTGACTGAGCTAAAGTTTTCATCGCTTGGACTGCTTCTTCTATCAATTCTCTAGCTGGACAGGCTTGCTTGTTCATATTGATTTTGCCCGACTGAATTCGTTGAAGATCTAGAACATTATTAACTAGGTGGACTAATCGCTCAGTCTGCTCATCGGCAATTTTAAGCATTCGCTCGCCCTGAGTTGCAAGGCTACCCAGCTTACCTGTTGACAAAATTTTGAGGGAACTATGAATCGAGGTTAACGGGGTACGCAGTTCGTGGCTGACAACGGAAAGAAATTCGTCTTTCATCCGTTCAATCGCTTTGCGATCGCTAATATCACTAGTCAGAGCAAAAAATCCTTGAACTGTATTCTGTTTTTGCAGGTGAGGAATATAAGTAACACTCAGAGAGTGGAGACATCCATCTTGTAAAACTAAATCACGCTCATAAGTTACTGTTTCTCCCTTAAGTACGCTGGCAACATATTGGCTAATTTGTTGGTAATCTTCATCTCCATGAACTTGGGCAAGATGCTGATTACAGATCTCTTGGGGAGATAGCCCTAACCAAGTTTGATAAGCCTGATTGTTAAAGCGATAATGCTGCTGATTATCTACATAGGCAATGAGAACAGGTAAACCGTTAGCAATTAAGCGTAGCTGTTCTTCGCTATGACGCAGCGCTGTTTCTGCTTTGATACGAACATTGATTTCTTGCCTTAATTTAGCAGTACGTTCGGCAACCAAGTCCTCTAAGTTTTCCAGTAACTCTGCCTGGGATAAGGCAATGCCAATCTGATCGGCTAATTGCTGCATTAACTCTTGTTCAAATTCTGTCCATTGTCTAGTTGTTTGACATTGATGGGCAATTAACAAACCCCATAGATGTTCACCTGCGGTTGGAGACTTAATATTTTGCAGAATTGGTACTACTAGCTTACTTCTAATCTGCCATTCATCCATAAACTCAATTAGGCATTCTGCTAATCCCGCGTCGAGCGCATGAACATTAGCGATCGCTCGTACTCTTCCTTTGGTATAAAGTTGACGATAATCTTCAGGAAATACTTCTTCAGGAAACTCTACGCCTAAAATTGGCTTAAAGTCTGGTAATACAGCTTCTTTAATCGGCATTCCCGTACCGTTGGCAAAAACCTGATAAATTAAGACCCGATCTGCTTGTAAAATTCTCTGTACTTCAGTCACAGTAGTTTGCAGAATTTCTGGTAACTGAAGCGATTGACGAATTTTAAGGGTTACTTCCGCAAATAATTCTACTCGTTGATAATAGAGATTTAGTTCGGCTGCTGCCTGTAATTGAGAATCCGAAACCTCTCTCAAAACCAGTAGATTGTAATCAGGTAATAAATCTAGAACTCGACTATATTCAACAGTCTTAACTTGCTTTTTTGCTCGCTTAAGCTGAATTTCGCCTCGCTCTGCAACCTGCGCCCAATCGATCGCAGATACCAAAAATTTGCTAATTGATTTGTCGAGCAGCTTTTTTTTACTAACGCCAAAGAGCTTACAACCAGCAGGATTTATTGCCACGATCCGATCTTGATGATCTAAAATAGCGATCGCCTCTAAGGAATGTTTATATACTGCTTCTAAAAATGACTTTTTGGTTGGAGATTTTTTGACTCCCGCCATAGTTTAATTTGTAATTTAAATTTGTAATTATTTTTATTAACTGAGCTTAACTTGAACTTAAGTTTGTTTAAGCAATATGAAATTAAAATTAACTATAAACCCTATGATTCAAGGGCAATCAAAGAGCATTTGGCTCATGTAGCGCTCTGTCCAAGTTTCGCCCAAAGATTTTTCCAATACCCTACGGGTTTTATCGTTTTGTTGCTGTTGAGTGCAGTAGTGGCGTTGTCTTGATAGAACTTGAGCCTGTTCTAGTTTGTCAGTAAGAGGAGATGTCGCCAGAGCAATTTTACAGTGTACGGTTAAATATTGTTGCACTCTCTGGAGAAAAAGCTTTTCTTCTTGAGCATTATGAGGATGTACAAACAAACAGAACCCCGAGAAAATATTACCCCATTCAGGTAATGCACGAGGCTGGGAAAAATCGATGGCAGGTAAATTTGCCAAAGCCCTAATATAAGCCGAAGAAAGGACTCCTTGGCTATTTACGGGAGATAAATCCACAATTGCTGCGCCAATTCCTGTTTTAGTGCCGACTAAATCCACCCCAAATATTGGTAGATCGTAATTTAGACGGGGAAACATGACACAATGTAAAATATCAAGGCGATCGCCTACTTGAGCTAACTCTAAATGTAGCTTACGAAATTGAGTGGTTTGATAGCAACGATTTTCGATAATTAATTTCTCTTCTGCCAGATTGCCCTCGACATAACCCAAATCTTCAGGAATGTTATAGGTAGAGAGATTTAAGTCATGCTTCCACTTAGATTCGATCCAGTTTGCCAACTGCTGAATTAAATAGTGCTGACGTTCTCTGAGAGAAGACTTAAATTGAGTAACCATTAGCTCTGTTGTATTTTAAAATTTAAACAAAATTTAAACAAAATTCAAAAGCATTAATCGTAGGAGCTGGATTAATTAAGCCCCTACAACCAATTGCCATGATGACTTTAAATTATTGTGATTATCTAAAATCAATTTTGATTGTCTTTAGCCGCTCGCTTGTTCTTGTGTCTGGTAGCTTTAGTTGCTTCAGGTGCTTCAGTATTATCATTTTGCTCCTGCTGCTTCAAAGCTTCTAGGGGTTCGATATTGACAATAGTTCCCCCCATTTTGCCAATCCGCTGCATTTCTTCATTGACGCGAAGCTAATCCTTTAGGACATCCGACTATAGGGAACAGAAACAAAAGTACTGCCACTGTTACGAAACGAATAGCTATTGCTATCATTAGCTAGGCTTTGCTTTAATCCCGTAACTTCATACACAAAAATACGATTGTTTGATGCTGAACTCGAACGACCGCTAATTACTGATTTTCCTAACATTGTCTTAAGCTCTCCTTTAAGCTAAGGTAACGCTGGCAACTTTCCCACCCATTTTGTTGATTTTTTTCAACGTCGGGGTAAGTCGATCGTAAGGTACTAAAATAGCTCGACTAACCCGACGCACTTTAGGGTATCTGGGTAAATTCATCGCCGATATTTCAATCCGATAAATACGATTATCTTGATTGGCAGTTCTAAATGCTTTATTGGGAGCATTCCCTTGACTAGATTCTTGATAAGCCCAGCCGACTCCTCCCCCTGAAGGTGCTACCACCGCAGAAACACTATTAAGAGCGAGATCTTTGGCCAAGCGAGATGCTGTACCTGCTACCTGAGCGCGATCGCTGTTAGCATAACCTCGGTATAGTTGGAATATGCGGGTAAAACCAGCTATTTTTTGCGATGGTTGAGTCGCAAAACCGATGTAATAGGGAACTATATTGTCGCCAAAGTTGGCTTCATACTCGGCGCAGTCGATATAGTTGTCGATATCTGCCTCATAACCCTTATTTTGATAAAGATCGAGATGATAAATCACTTCAGATTCATCATAGGGCGCTCGTCCTAATAAATGCTTGAGATTTAGCTCAATCACCCTAGTTTGAAAATTGTCATAAAAGAACTTAGTCTTATATAACTCAGATTTGGCTACTGCTCGGACAAATTCTCGTACCGTCAATGAACCATTACACAGTAAAGATTCTGTAGCGGTTAAACGCTCAGACTGCATAATATAGTCGTTACCCAAAACTTGCCGATAAACAGCCTGAATTACCGCTTGAGCATCCTCTTGAGTATAGTTAGGACGTAACTCTAAAGGTGCGCGATCGCTAAAAGCAGAAACCCCTAAACGAGAAGCTGCTGTTGTAATTGCCACTTACTATTCTCCTGATAATTATGTAAATTAAGCTTAAATTAAGCGTTGGTCATGCTGAGAATGCGACTACCCTGCTGATTCAGCTTTTGCATGGTTGCCGAAAGTCTTTCGTAAGGAACGATATACTCTTGCATACTACGACGTACTTGAGGCGCTCTGCCGATTGTGCCTTTAGTTACTCGCAATCGATATAAGCCAACTCTTTCAGTGGTAGTTGTCCCAGACAAAGAACCATTCCCCCCAGGACTTTGAACGGGAGTTGCCATATTACGCGCTAAATCGTAGGTTAAACGAGAGCTACCAGTATTACCCTGGGCGCGATCGCTATTGGCATAACCTTGATACAGCTGGAACATACGGGTAAACCCGACAGTTTTTTGCCCCGCTTGGGTGGAAAAACCTCGGTAAAAAGGAACAATATGTTCGCCAAAGCTTTGTATATATTCTTCAGAATCGATATAAGAATCAATATCTGCTTCAAAACCTTGATTTTGGTATAAATCTAGATGCTCAATAATTTCCGTTTCATCGTAAGGCGCACGACCAAGTAAATGTTTAAAGTTCAACTCGATGGTACGAACCTGATAGTTGTTATAAAAGAATTTTGCCTTATAAAGTTCTGATTTTGCTACTGCTCTGACAAATTCACGAACTGAGATTGAACCATCTCCCAACAGAGATTCGCTACTAGTCAGGCGTTCTGATTTCATCAAATGATCGTTGCCCAAAACATGTCGATATACGGCGACGATCGCTACTTTAGCTTCTTCTTTACTCCAGTTAGGACGCAGTTCGACGCAATTTGTCTCGTCAAAGGCAGAAATTCCTAAGCGAGATGCTGCTGTAATTGCCATTGATTAACTCCTAAATTTTTTTATTATGTAGCTAAAAAAATTGCTTAGAATTGCAGTTAACCATTAAACAAATAAGAAGAGCTTCAATAGTCATCTGCGATTCCAAGCTGTTAGAAAACTCTAGCTAAGAGCGTTAATTGCGTACTCAATATAAGAATTGGCTTCTACCGCAGGATCGCCACTTAAACCATGATTAGATCTAATATATTTAAGCGCTTCGATATACCAGCTAGGAGATAATTCAAAAGTGGTGTTGATTTCAGCAACTCCAGCAATTAAATAATCATCCATCGGTCCAGTACCACCAGCGACTAGACAATAGGTAATCATGCGTAGATAATAACCAATGTCACGAGCGCACTTAGCTTTGCCTTCAGGAGTAGAAGCATAATTTGGCCCTTGCATCTGGGTTGTGTAAGGAAATTTGCTGTAAACAGCTTCAGCTGCGCCTTTAACCAAACCATCGGCTTTATTGGTTAATCCTTGGGCAGCTTCCAAACTAGCACTAGCTTGGCGAAAACGACCAAAGGCAGTTTGAATTTCACTACTGCTTAAAAAGCGACCTTGAGAATCAGCAGCCGATACTGCTTCAGTGATAGGAGTTTTCATGCGTAAAAGACCTCTTGTTTTAAATTTTTACTATGTGTCTAAAAAATGGATTTGCAATGGATTTGCGTTGAAGTTAATTAACCAACAGACGCTGCTGCGCGATCAAAATAGCTAGATACTTCAGACATCAAAGAACTACAGTCTCCTTGAGTTACGCCATTTTTGTCGTTGGCGATCGCGATCGCCGCAGCTTTCATTTTGCTCACAGCTTCTGCCACAGAACCACCAGGAACTCCCAAAGCGACATAAGTTTCCCGTAAACCATTTAAGCAGCGATCTTCTAAAACACTGCCATCACCAGAAAAAGTGGCATAGGTGACATAGCGCAGGATAATTTCCATGTCTCTTAAACAAGCAGCCATGCGACGGTTGGTATAGGCGTTACCACCAGGGGCAATTAACTGAGGTTGTTCGGCAAACAAAACACGAGCAGCATTAGCGACAATAGCGGAAGAATTACCAGTGATGCGGTTCACCACATCCATGCGTTTGTTGCTCTGGGCTACCATATTTTTTAGTGCCTCGAACTGACCTTGATTGAGATAATCACCTCTGGCATCGGCTTGGGAAATTACTCTGGTAAATGCATCAAACATCAATATTTCTCCTGAATCTTAAGATTTGCACCAAATGATAATTGGGAAAACTGATCCCTAACTCGCGCTCAAAAACTGCATTTATCTCGATCTAAATATCTAAATAGTTAAATCCAGGTTATA